>CALKAA010000120.1 GCA_937983495.1 uncultured Gemmobacter sp.
TGGACGATGGCGGCGCAGGCCTCGGCGCTCATTCCGCGGGCACCACGGCATCGCGGATCAGCTTCCACTGCACCGCCTCCAGCAGCGCCTCGAAACTGGCATCCACGATATTGGGCGACACGCCCACGGTGGACCAACGGCGCCCCTGCCCGTCCTCGCTGTCGATGATGACGCGGGTCACCGCCTCCACCCCGCCCTGGGTGATGCGCACCTTGAAATCCACCAGTTTCATATCGTCGATACAGGCCTGATAGGGGCCAAGATCCTTGACCAAAGCCTTGTAAAGCGCGTTGACCGGCCCGCGATCCGAGGCCGCTTCATCCATGCTGTCGGACACGGACATGACCTTTTGCCCACCGATCCTGACAACCACCACTGCCTCGGACAGGCTGACCATGCGGTCATGCTTGTTCTTGCGACGCTCCACCGTCACGCGATAGCGCTTGACCTCGAAGAAGCTGGGGCAGAGGCCAAGCTCGCGCCGCGCCAACAGCTCAAAGCTGGCCTGCGCGCCGTCATAGGCATAACCCTCATCCTCGCGGGTCTTGATCGTCTCAAGGATGGTGGAGAGGCGCGGATCCGCCGCCGAAACCGTGATCCCGGCCGAGGTGAGACGACTGCGCAGATTGGACAGGCCGGCCTGATTGCTCATCGGGATGATGCGCGCATTGCCGACCAGCGCAGGGGCGATATGTTCGTAAGTGGAGGGGTCTTTCAGAATGGCCGAGGCGTGCAGCCCGGCCTTGTGCGCAAAGGCCGAGGCCCCGACGTAAGGGGCCGAGCGCAGCGGCACCCGGTTGAGGATGTCGTCGAGCAGACGCGAGGTTTTCACAAGCCCTGCAAGGGCTTCTGCGGTGATCTTCGTCTCCAGCGTGCTGCGGAACGGTTCTTTCAGCAGCAAGGTCGGGATCAAGGAGATCAGGTTGGCATTGCCGCAGCGTTCACCAAGCCCGTTCAGCGTGCCCTGAATTTGCCGCGCCCCCGCCCGCACCGCCGCCAGCGAATTGGCCACGGCATTGCCGGTATCATCATGGCAATGAATGCCCAGATGATCGCCGGGGATGCCCGCCGCAATCACCGCCTGCGTGATGGCGAACACCTCCTCTGGCAGGGTGCCGCCATTGGTGTCGCACAGCACGATCCAGCGCGCGCCCGCCTGATAAGCGGCCTGCAGGCACTCCAGCGCGTAAGCCGGATTGGCCTTGTAGCCATCAAAGAAATGTTCGGCATCCAGCATCGCCTCGCGCCCCTTGGCGACGACATGGGCGATGGAGGCGCGGATATTCTCGATATTCTCGGGCAGGGAAATGCCAAGCGCCGTGGTCACATGGAAATCATGGCTTTTGCCCACCAGACAGACGGCAGGCGTGCCCGCATCCAGCACGGCGGCCAGCACATCGTCATTTTCCGCGCTGCGTCCGGCACGTTTGGTCATGCCAAAGGCGGTAAAGGTCGCGCGGGTCTGAGGGCGGGCGGCGAAGAAATCGCTGTCGGTCGGGTTGGCCCCGGGCCAGCCGCCCTCGATGTAATCCAGCCCCAGGTCATCCAGCGCCTGTGCGATCTGCATCTTGTCCGCAAGCGAGAACTGCACGCCCTGGGTTTGCTGGCCATCGCGCAGCGTTGTGTCGAAAAGGTAAAGGCGCTCGCGCATGGCTGGCTTCCCCGGTTTCAGTCTTCATCCACCACGCGGAAAATCGCGGGCACGGCCGGGCAAGGCCGCATTTCGTTGCGGATCACATCGCTGAGGCGGGTCTGGTGCAGGAACACATAGACATGGGCCGAAAGCCCCTCCCACAGCCGGTTGGTGAGCGATTGCGCGCGCGACCCCGACACGCCGCCCGAAGCACCTGCGCCGGTATGCATGGCATTCACGGTTTCCTCGACCGCCTCCATAACCTCGGACACCCGGATTTCCGACGGGATGCGCGCCAGCCGATATCCCCCGCCCGGCCCGCGCACCGCCTCCACCAGCCCGGCCCGGCGCAGCTTGACGAACAACTGTTCCAGATAGGGCAGCGAGATGTCCTGCCGTTTGGAAATTTCGGCCAGCGAAACCAGATCCTCGGGCTTGGCCAGCGCCAGATCGGCCAGCGCCACCATCGCATAGCGGCCCTTCGTTGACAGTTTCATCGCCAGCCCCTCCCCTGATACCCCGTAATTCCATTGACGTGCGGTGTCGGGGCGCTTAACTCAACCCCATGCCCGCGGCATCGCCGCAAGGGATTAGAACAACCGCCCGCATTGCGCAATGTGAATGGGCGGTCAGAAGGACAAAGGCGACGAAATGCCCGAAGTGATCTTTGCCGGCCCCGAGGGCCGTCTGGAAGGCCGTTATCACCCGCAAAAGGACCGCGACGCCCCGATTGCCATCGTGCTGCATCCGCATCCGCAATTCGGCGGCACGATGAACAACAAGGTTGTCTATAACCTGCATTACGCCTTCTACAATCTGGGCTTTACCGTGATGCGGTTCAACTTCCGTGGCGTCGGGCGCAGCCAGGGGGAATATGATCAGGGCATTGGCGAATTGTCCGATGCGGCAAGCGCGCTGGATTATCTGCAAAGCATGAACCAGAACAGCAAGCATTGCTGGGTTGCGGGCTTCAGCTTTGGTGCCTGGATCGGCATGCAGCTTCTGATGCGGCGGCCCGAGATCCCTGGCTTTGTCTCGGTCTCTCCCGATGCC
>CALKAA010000121.1 GCA_937983495.1 uncultured Gemmobacter sp.
GGCCAGCGTCGTCACCGGCTTGGCCTGATTCTCGGCATTCACCCGATTGGCCCAGTCGATCAGCTTGGCCCCTTCCATGATGGCGGAAACCCCGGTGTGCAGAATCGAGGAATGCACCTCAAAGCCCTGAACATGCACACGAAACCCGTGGCCGCCCTTATGGCCGTTCACCATGCGCATCATGGAAGGCTCGCCCACCACCACGGCACTGGCGCGCGGCAGGCCCGCGGCCATGGCGGCGATCATCGGCGGCGCGCCGGTGCAGCCCACTTCCTCATCATAGGAAATCGCGATTTGCAGCGGGCGCTTCACCCCGCGCTGCACCGCCAGCGGCACGGCGGCCAGCGCGAGCGCCACAAAACCCTTCATGTCGCAGACCCCGCGCCCGATCAGCTTGCCGTCCCGCTCGGTCACCTGCCAGGGGTCCACCGTCCAGGCCTGCCCATCCACCGGCACGACATCGCTATGGCCCGACAGGATCACCCCGCCCGACACCGCAGGCCCGGCGCTGGCGTAAAGCGCGGCCTTGGTGCCCTCGGGATTGGGCACCCGATGCGAGACCACGCCCCAGCCCGTCAGGTAATCCTCCACCCAGTCAATCAACGCAAGGTTGCTGTCCCGGCTGACCGTCGGAAAGGAAATCAGCCGGTCGAGGATCTGGCGGGCAGAGAGGGCTTCGGGCATGGCGCAGCACTTTTGTGATCAAATCGCGCGCAGCCTGAACCTGCAAAGCCGCAAGTGCAAGCCCCAGAGACTGCCGTCAAGTCATGCTGCCCGTTTCCTATGGCAGAGTGCCGAAGCCGCTTGCACGGATTGGCGAATCCGCTAACACTTGACCCAACGGTCAAGGAATTTGACTGCAAGAATGCCGAAAAGGCCAAGAAGAACATGAACTTGGGGGTGTAGCCGATGCCCGATCGGGCTAAGCCAGTGCTTGAAGTGCGCGGTTTGAAAACCGTTTTCCGTACCCGTGGTGGCCATGTGCATGCGGTGAACGATGTCAGTTTTGCCCTGCGTCCCGGCGAGTTGCTGGGCGTGGTGGGGGAAAGCGGGTCTGGCAAATCAGTGACCATGATGTCGCTGATCGGGCTTTTGCCCTCGCCCCCGGCCGATGTCTGTGGCGGTGAGGTTTTGCTGGGCGGCACCGATTTGCTGAAAGCCAGCCCTGATGAGTTACGACGGGTGCGTGGCGCGCGGATCGGATTCGTGTTTCAAGACCCGATGACCTCGCTCAACCCGGTGTTCACCGTGGGCAATCAGATCATGGAACCGCTGATCCGCCATATGGGCCTGACCAAGGCACAAGCGACCGAACGCGCAGTGGAGCTTTTGGAGCTGGTCGGCATCCCCGATGCGCGCAAACGGCTGAAGGCCTATCCGCACCAGTTTTCGGGCGGCATGCGGCAGCGGGTGATGATCGCCATTGCGCTGGCCTGCGACCCCGAAGTGCTGATTGCCGACGAGCCGACCACTGCACTGGATGTGACGATTCAGGCGCAAATCCTCGAACTGGTGAAAGAGCTGCGGCAGAAGCTGGGCATGGCAATCATCTGGATCACGCATGATCTGGGCGTGATCGCCGGGATCGCCGACCGCATCATGGTGATGTATGGCGGGCAGGTGGCCGAACAGGGCCCGGTGCGTGAGGTGTTCGCGCAGCCACAACACCCTTACACCCGCGCCCTGCTGCGCACGATCCCCAAATTGCATGGACCGCGCGAGGCCAAGCTGGAGGCGATCGAGGGCCAACCGCCCATCCTGACAGCTGCGCCCATGGCCTGCCCCTTCGCCCCGCGCTGCGCCCATGCCTTTGACCGCTGCCGCGCCGAAAACCCGGCGCGCCGCAGCATCGACACCCGCCCTATCGGCGACGGGCATGATGTGGCCTGCCACTGGCACGCCCCCGCCACTCAGGAGGTCGCCCATGCTTGATGCAACAACGGCCCCCCTCGTCGAGGTGAAGAACCTCAAGATGTATTTCCCCATCCATTCCGGCCTGCTGCGCCGCCACACTGGCGATGTGAAGGCGGTGGATGACGTGTCTTTCCATATCATGCCCGGCGAAACTCTGGGCCTGGTGGGCGAATCCGGTTGCGGCAAATCCACCGTGGGCCGCGCCATTCTGCGCCTCTATGAGCCCACCTCCGGCTCGGTGCGCATCGACGGCGATGAAATCCCCGCACTTGCCCCCGAGGCGCTGCGCAAGAAGCGCCCGACCATGCAGATGGTGTTTCAAGACCCGCAGGCCAGCCTGAACCCGCGCATGACCGTGGCCGACATCATCGGCGAGCCGCTGGAGGAACACACGACCCTCTCGCGCGATCAGAAACTGGCCCGCATTTATGAGCTGATGGATCAGGTCGGGTTGAACCGGGCCTTTGCCAACCGCTATCCCTATGCTTTCTCGGGCGGGCAGCGCCAGCGCATCGGCATCGCGCGGGCCTTGGCACTGAACCCGAAATTCATCGTCTGCGATGAACCCATCGCCGCGCTGGATGTCTCGATTCAGGCTCAGGTGGTGAACCTGCTGGAAGATTTGCAGGATCGGCTGGGCCTGACCTATCTGTTCATCAGCCATGACCTGTCGATGGTGCGCCATATCGCGGATCGGGTGGCGGTGATGTATCTGGGCCAGATTGCCGAGATCAGCCCGCGCGATGCGCTTTATACCAATCCGCTGCATCCTTACGCCGAGGCGCTGCTGTCGGCCGTGCCCGAGGCCGACCCGAGCGGCGCGCAAAAGCAGCGCATCATCCTCAAAGGCGATGTGCCCTCGCCGGCCAATCCGCCCAAGGGCTGCAATTTCTGCACGCGCTGCCCCAAGGTCATGCCGGTTTGCCGCGAGGTGGAGCCGAAGCTGACCGAGGTAGCCCAGGGCCGACAGGTGGCCTGCCACCTGATCAGCCCGCTGTGATCCCGCTTTGAAGACTGATGCGGGCCGGACCCAACCGACCCCGACAGGCAAGACGACAAGAGCCGACCCAACAAGGAGTATTCCGAACATGAAAATGAAAACCCTGCTTCTGGGTGCCGCCGCCGCCTTCGCGCTGGCCCCTGCCGCCCATGCCGAGCGTGGCGCGGATGGCGAACTGAAAATCCTGTATTATCAAGCGGTTTCGACGCTGAACGCCTATCTGTCCTCGGGCACAAAGGATGTGGAAGCTGGCTCGCTGGTGCTGGAGCCGCTCGCTGCCTTTGACCAGGATGGCAAGCTGGTGCCGCGTCTGGCCTCGGAAATCCCGACGGTGGAGAATGGTGGCGTGGCCGCCGATCTGACCTCGATCACATGGAAACTGAACCCCGGCGTGAAATGGTCGGATGGCAGCGATTTCACCGCCGAAGATGTGATCTTCACCTGGCAATATTGCACCGACCCGAATGGCGGCTGCGCGCAGGGGGCGAAATATGAGGGTGTGAAATCGGTCGAGGCCGTGGACCCACTGACCGTCAAGGTCACCTTCGATGCGCCCAAACCCTATCCCTATCAGCCCTTCACCGGTGCCACCGCGCCCATCCTGCAAAAGGCGCAATTCGCCAATTGCCTCGGTACTGCTGCCGCGACCTGCACCGAGCAGAACTCCAAACCGATCGGCACTGGCCCCTATATGGTCACCGATTTCAAGGTGAATGACGTTATCACCCTGGACGCCAACCCGAATTACCGTGACCCGGCCAAGCCCGCTTTCGCCAAGGTCACCGTCAAGGGCGGCGGCGATGCGCTGGCTGCGGCCTCGGCCGTGATGGAAACCGGCGAGTTCGACTATGCGTGGAACACCCAGATCAACCCCGAGCAGCAGGCCCAGATGGAAGCCGGTGGCAAGGGCACCTTCGTCAACGCTTTCGGCACGCTGGTCGAGCGGATCGAGATCAACATGACCGACCCGAGCCCCGCCTTGCCCGAGGGTGAGCGTTCCACCATCAAACACCCGCACCCGATCTTCTCGGATGCCAAGGTGCGTCAGGCGCTGTCGATGGCGATTGACCGCAATGTGCTGGTGGAAGTGGGCTATGGCAAGGCCGGTCGCCCGACCTGCAACCTGGTCCCCGCCCCGGCCTATCAGGCCAGCGACAACACGGCCTGCCTGACGCAAGATATTGAAGGCGCCAAGAAACTTCTGGAAGAAGCCGGCTGGGTCGATACTGATGGCGACGGCATCCGCGAAAAGGACGGCAAGAAGTTCTCGATCCTCTATCAAACCTCGGTCAACGCCGTCCGTCAGGATTTCCAGGCGCTCGTCAAGGGCTGGTGGAACGAGATCGGCATCGAGGTCGAGCTGAAATCCATCGACCCCGGCGTTTATTTTGGCGGTGACGCGGCTTCGCCCGATACCTTCCAGAAATTCTATGCCGATGTCGAAATGTATGCCAACAACTTCGATGGCACCGATGCCGAGCCCTATATGGCGCAATACCTCTGCGACAAGATCCCCGGCCCGGAAAATCAGTGGCAGGGTGAGAACATCAACCGCTTCTGCGATCCGGCCTATGATGCGCTGTTCAAAACCCTCGCCACCGCCACCGGCGACGAGGCGCGCGGCACCATCGTCAAGCAGTTGAACGACATGCTGACCAAAGACACCAACACCATCCTGCCGCTGGTGGATCGCGGACGCTTCTCGGCCAAGGCGAACACGCTCGACGGGTTCATCATGAACTCCTGGGACAGCGAGCTGTGGAACGTGGCCGACTGGCATCGCGTGAAGTGATCTGACATCGGGGCGGCGCAAGGAAACCCGTGCCGCCCCCTCTCAACCGCTTGAAAAACAAGAATATCGCGGGGGACCATGCTGACCTTTACCCTCAGGCGATTGCTGCTGGCAATCCCGACCCTGTTGCTGATTTCCGCCGTGATCTTCTTCATGGTCGATTTCGCACCGGGCAGCCCGATGGCTGACATTCCGCTGACCGTGCCCCCAGAGGTGCGCGCGAAGATGATGGCCGCCATGGGCGCGGATCAGCCGGTCCATATCCGCTATGTGCTTTGGCTCAAGCAGTTTTTCTGGAACGAGCCGCTTTATGGCATCGACGCCCTTTTCGGCACCGATTTTGCGCAAGGCGCGCAGCGTATCATCTCGTGGCAGTCGAAAGTCCCGGTGTTCCAACTGATCGGCGAGCGTTTGCCGCAAACGCTGACCGTGGTGGGCACCGCCTATGCGCTTGGCATCCTGATCGCGCTGCCCATCGGCATCTGGTCGGCCTACCGGCAATATTCGTGGTTCGACCTCGCAGGCACCTTCTTTTCCACCATGGGGTTTTCGGTGCCCACATTCTTCACCGGCAACCTGCTGATCCTGATCTTTGCGGTGAAGCTGGGCTGGTTCCCCACGATCTATGACACCAACCTGTCGATCACCGATTGGGACAGTTTCTACAAGATGGTGATGCAGATGGCCCTGCCGGTCACGGTGCTGGCCCTGTTCAACGCGGCCGAGATCAGCCGCTATACCCGCGCCTCGGTGCTGGAAAACCTCGGGCAGGATTACGTCCGCACCGCCCGCGCCAAGGGGATGCCCGAGCGCACGGTGCTGCTGAAACATGTGCTGCGCAACTCGCTGATCCCGGTGGTGACCATCATCGCACTTGGCCTGCCCACAGTGTTTGGCGGTGCCATCGTGACCGAACAGATCTTCAAGATCAACGGCATCGGCGCGGCCCTGATCGGTGCGATCCATGTCTCCGACCTGCCAGTGATCCAGACCATCACCTTCATTTTCGCGGTGCTTATCGTGCTGTTCAACCTGATTGCCGACATCCTGTATGGCATCCTCGACCCGAGGATCCGCTATGACTGATACGACCACCGCGAAAATCGAGCGCCCCCGCAGCCAGTGGCGCGATGTCTGGGACCAGTTCCGGCATCACAAGGGGGCCATGGTGGCGCTGATGCTGCTCGGCCTGATCGCTTGTTTCGTGTTCATCGGCCCGCTGATCTGGCAGATTGACCCGAACTTCATCGAGAGCGACGCGGTCAAGATGATCCGGATGCGCAATCAGGGGCCAAGCTGGGCGCACCCGCTGGGCACCGATCAGTTGGGCAGGGACATACTGTCGCGCATCATGTTCGGCGGCAAGATTTCTTTGGCGGTGGCCACCGTCGCCATGCTGGTCGCCATCTTCATCGGCACGACAGTGGGAGTGCTGGCAGGGTATTTCCGCCGGGTGGACGGGCTGTTGATGCGGCTGACGGATATGTTCCTGGCTCTGCCCTTGCTGCCTTTGCTGCTGGTGATGATGTTCCTGTTCCGCGATGCGGCGGCATCGGTGCTGGGGCCGAGCCTGGGCACCTTCCTGCTGATCGTGCTGGCGATTGGCGTGACAAGCTGGATGCACGCCGCCCGCATCGTGCGCGGCGAGGTGCTGGCGCTGAAGGAACGCGAATTCGTACTGGCCGCGCGGTCGATTGGCACGCCATCGCTCCGTATCATCCTGCGCCACATCCTGCCCAATGTGCTGTCGCCGGTGCTGGTGGCGGCCACGCTGGGCATCGCCTCGGCCATCATCACCGAAAGCGTGCTGAGCTTCCTCGGCCTCGGCTTCCCACCCGATTTCCCGACCTGGGGCCGCCTGCTGTTCGATGGCGTCGACGCGATGCGCACCTACCCGGACCGCGTGGTCTGGCCCGGCGTCGCGATTTCGCTCACGGTGCTGTGCGTCAACTATATCGGCGACGGCTTGCGCGACGCACTCGACCCGCGGGTGCGCGGGCGGTGAGGTCACAGGGGGGGCTTCGCGCCCCCCGGCTCTTTCAGAGCCTCCCCCGCAGGGTATTTTTAAACAGAAAATAAGGAAGGGACTATCCCCTTTTACCATTTTCTGTTCTCAAATATCCTCGGGGGGAGCGCGCATCGCGCGCGTGGGGGGCAGACAGCCCCCCTGCCCGGCCAAAGGATCAGTGCATCGCCTGTTTGATGCGACGCAGCATGAGCCAGACCCCAGCCAGTACCGGCAGCACCAAGGCAGCGGTAAGCATTTCCTTCGACAGCCCAAGCGCCTTCCCCAGCGGATAGATGGCATAGGCGGCGAGGCTGACCGCATAATAGCTGATCGCCACCACCGAGAGCCCCTCGACCGTGTGTTGCAGGCGCAGGGCCAGATCGGCGCGGCGATCCATGCTTTCCAGCAGGCGCTGATTCTGCGCGCTGCGCTCCACATCCACGCGGGTGCGCAGCAGTTCGGCGGCGCGGGCGGCACGTTCGGTCATGGCTTTCAGCCGGGCCTCGGTGGATTTCACCGTGCGCATCGCCGGGTCAAAGCGACGCATCATGAATTCGCCAAAGGTCTGGCGGCCGTCGATACGCTCCTCGCGCATCACGCTGACGCGCTGGTTGACGATGGCCTCATAGGCCGCCGTGGCACCAAAGCGGAAGGTGAAACGGGCGGAAAGCGCCTCCAGCTCGGCCGAGATGTCGAGCAGGTCTTCCAGCAGCGCCTCGGGCGAGCGGTCGCGCGTATCCAGCGCCGCCACGAGGGCCGAGAGCCTTGGGTCCAGTTCATTGAGGCGTGAGGACAAATCGCGCGCCCGGCTGAGTCCGAGCATCGCGGTGGCGCGATAGGTCTCCACCTCGCAAAGCCGCTGCACGATGCGGCCAATCCGCCGCTCCCCCACCCCTTCGCGCACGAAGACGGCAAAGCGCATATGACCGCCGGGGTCGATGCGGAAATCGCCTGCTATGATCGCTGCGCCATCCACCACCTCGGACAAAGCGAGGCTTTCGGCCACGAACCACTCATCCAGTCGCGCCAGCACTTCGGCGCGGGTCGCCGGCATTGGCTCCACCCGGATCAGGACGGAGACAAGGCGCTTGCCCGGTGCCTGTGCCACCCAATCCGCCGGAAAGACCTCGGCCTCGAACGGGTCGAAGGGCCGGGCCGACAGGCCAGGGGTGAAGGCGGAATAGGTCACAAACTCGGTATGGCTTTCCCATTTCAACTCGGCCCGCCCGATGGGCCCGGAAAAATGGGTGGCACCGGGTTGCGGATGGGCCGAGCCGTGGCGATCCAGCAGCGCCAGCAGATGCGCCCGGTCGGCCCCCCTGTCGCGGTTATGGGCCGAGACCGGTTCCTTGATGGCGATATAGGCGGCCATGCAGGGCGCGCGCAGCACCGGGAAGGGGCGCGCATGAAGTTCATTGACCAGCGCATAGCGCAGCGGGTGATCGGGGAGATGGTCGTTCGGCATCGTCTTTCCGGCTCTTTTGCGGGAGACTAGCGAGGTGCGCAAGAATTGCGCGCAGAAATCAAGGGATTGACCGTATACGCGGGAATACTTGCTTTTGTGCAACAAAGGAAAAGGCCCCGGTCACCCGGGGCCTAGCGCTGTCAGACACGATTTTTCGACGAAAAATCGGTGGCGTCACTCGATCATCGGCAGCAGCGCATCAAGGCTTTTCTTGGCGTCGCCATAGAACATCCTCGTGTTCTCTTTGTAGAACAGCGGGTTTTCGATGCCGGAATAGCCGGTGCCCTGGCCACGTTTAGACACGAAGACCTGTTTCGCCTTCCAGCATTCCAGCACCGGCATGCCGGCGATGGGGCTGTTGGGGTCTTCCTGCGCGGCCGGGTT
>CALKAA010000122.1 GCA_937983495.1 uncultured Gemmobacter sp.
GGAGGGTGAGCCGCAATTCGGCCGCCCCGAGCGCGCCCGGCGTGCCGATTTCGGGGCGAAACCGCGGGCCGCTCGGCCCGAACGTGCGCCGCGTGGCGAAGCGCGTGAAGAGCGTCCCTATCGCGAAAAACCTGCCTATACGCCCAAGCCTTCGCGCTTTGTCGAGGATGAGGCGGGCGAGGCCGCCGCGCCGCGCAAACCCTATGTCAAACGTGACGAGACGGAGCGCAAACCCTATGTCAAGCGGGACGATGCCGAGCGCAAGCCTTACGCGAAGCGCGAAGACAGCGATCGTAAGCCCTATGCCAAGCGTGAGGAGGGCGACCGCAAGCCATGGGCCCCGCGTGAGGACGGGCCGCGCAAGCCCTATGCCAAGCGCGAAGAGGGCGACCGCAAACCCTTCGCTGCCCGCAGCGAAGATGCGCCGCGCAAGCCCTATGTGAAGCGGGATGAGACCGCTGCCCCCAAGCGCCCCTATGCACCCAAGGGCGAAGGGGCGGAGGGGGCGGAACGCAAGCCGCGCTGGAAGGCTGAGGACCGCAGCGGGGGCAAATCCGCGCCACGCTCAAGCGGTTTCAAGTCGCATGGGGGCGGCAGCGATGACAGGCCGGGGCGGGCCTTCGGGGCAAAGTCGCACAAGGCCGAGGGCAAACCTTTTGCCGCCAAGCCGGCGCGAGCCAAACCGGCACCGAAGCCTGTGGATGCGCGTGATACGTCCAAGCGGTTTGTGCCGCCGAAGAAAAAATGAGTTTTGGGTGCCCCGATTTTTCGTCGAAAAATCGGGGTCTTGCCAGATCGACGCAGGCGCAGCTTCGGCTGCGTCTTTGCGTTTTAAGATCGCCGATGCTGGGCGCATCTGGTTATGGCGCTGAAACTCGGAAAGATCACTTGAGGCTGCGAGTGGAGTTCAGGTCACCGCTGTTTTGCGGAACAGGGCGAAGAAACTGAAAGCCCAAGTGGGATTGCTCTCAGCCTGTTCCACATCAGCAGTTCTTGTGCCCCGCCTGCGCCGGGATCAGCGCCTTGATCCCGGCCACATGGGCTGCCGTCGCGGTGCGGGCATCGTTGGTGAGGGTGCGCGCCTCGTCCAGCAGGATTTCTGGCGCGGTGATCCGGTCGATCAGTCCCCAGGCCAGAGCCTCGGGGGCCTCGATACGCGCCCCGCCCATCAGGATCATCTTGGCCCGCGCCGGGCCGAGCAGCGCGGTCAGGCGTGCGGGGTCAGAAGGTTGTGGCAGGAAGCCCAGCTTCATCACGGGATAGAAGAATTTGGCCCCCGGCACCGCCAGCCGCAGGTCACAGGCCAGCGCCATTCCCATGGCACCGCCCGCCAGCGTGCCGTTCAGCGCGGCAATGGTCAGGCAGGGCAGGGCGGCAAGCGCGCTCGACAGACGCTCCCAGACTGGATCGGTGGCCAGCCCCGCGCGGGCCTCCTCCAGATCGGCCCCGGCGGAGAACACCTTGCCCGCCCCGGTCAGGATGAGGGCGCGCGGGGGCGCATGCGCCGCCGCCTCGGCAATCTCGGCTAGGTGCAGCAGCATGGCGCGGGTCAGCGAATTGGCCTTGTCGGGGCGGTTCAGTGTGACGGTCCACAGCCCGTCTTCCTTGTAAAGGTCGATCATGCGAGGTCCAACTCCCGGCGAATGGCTGCGTCGCGCAGCGAGATTTCCTGCCCGCGCCAGCGATCTGCGGCGGGGCTGCACATCCAGACCAGCGCACGGGCTGGCCATTCGGCGGGGATGTGTTCGGCCCAGTCGATGCGACTGACGGGGTTCAGCCCCGAAGCACGGATGGCGCGCTGCATATCGGTGGCCACGGTGCCGGGAGACAGCGACAGCACGCGCAGCCAGTGCCCTTCTTCCTCATGCAGGGCGCGGGTCAGCATGGCGGCCCCGGCCTTGGCAGCGCAATAGGCGCTCCAGCCTTCCAGCGGGCGATGGGCCGCGCCGGAGGACAGGGTGATCACCGTGCCGCCGCCTTGCGCACGCAGGATTGGCAGCGCGGCCTGCATGCCGTGAAACACGCCTTTCAGATTGATGTCGATGGCGCGACCCCAGGCCACAGGATCGGCGGACGCGATCCTGGCGATCGGTTCGATCACGCCGGCGTTATTGATCATGACATCCAGCCGGCCGAAATGGCGCTGCGCTTCGACAAGAGCCGTGCTCAGCGAAGCGGCCTCAGACACATCACAGGGCAGCGCCAGGGCCTTTGGGCCAAGGCTTTCGGCCAATGTTTCAAGGGAGGCCCTGTCGCGCGCCAGCAGCGCCACCGATGCGCCCGCCGCCACAAAGGCCCGTGCGGCCTCCAGGCCGATTCCCCGGCTTGCGCCGGTTATTGCCACCACCTGTCCCTGCATAATTCTGCCTGCTTTCCTCTGCATGCAAAGATTGTTACCTCATGCGTGACCGCTTCGGAACCCTTGGCTTCTGGCCTGGGCTTGACCGGGGCGTGCCTCATGAAAGATGCTCGCGCATCATTTTGCAGCAGGGAAGGTTTGATTATGAAACAGTGGACATTGTTGGGCACGACGGCCTGTGTGGCGCTGCTGGCGGGGAATGCCGCGCTGGCGGATGTGACGCCGCAGGAAGTTTGGGACAATTGGAAGGCGCTCAGCACCTCTTACGGTCAGACCATGACCGTGGCGAGCGAGGAGAATGATGGCGAGACGCTGACCGCGACCGGTATCGTGATCACCAGCGAGCAGGACGGGGCCAAGGCCACCGTCACCATCGACGAGGCGACCATCACTGATGCCGGTGACGGCACCGCGGTTCTGACCATGTCGGATGTCATCAAGGTGGACATGATCACGACCAAGGCTGCCGACATGGCGCAGATCACCACCAAGATGTCGATCACCGCGCCGGGCATGGAAACCACCGTGTCGGGCAGCGCCGAGGAAATGACCTATGACCTCGCGGGCGAGACGATGACCATCAAGCTGGACGGGGTCGAGGGGGAAGCCGCCCCGTCTGACCTGAAGGTCGAAGCTGTTCTGACCGGTCTTGCCGGTCAATATGTCATCGGTGGCTCCGACGCCGAAAAGACCGTCGGGTCTGAGTTTTCGGCCGACAGCCTCGCGCTGACCTTCGGCGGATCGAACCCCGAGGATGGCAGCAAGGTATCGGGCACCGTGAACATGGCCGGTCTGACCGGGGCGTCGGATTCCACCATGATCGGCGACATGACCAAACTGGCCGAGGCCCTGAAAGCGGGCACGGCGATGGAGGGCCAGTTCGCCTATGAAAGCGCCAGCTTTGATTTCAACGTGACGGATGCCAGCGGTGACACCAAGGCGACCGGCACCAATGCGGGTGGTGATCTGAATTTTGCCATGGATGCCGGAAAACTGGCCTATGGCGGCACCGCCAAGGATGCCAGCTTCACCATCTCGGGTGGGCAGATTCCCTTCCCGCAGGTCAATCTGGCTTACAAGGAGGGTGCCTTCAACCTGCTGATGCCGGTGGCAAAATCGGATACGCCCGCCGATTTCGGTTTCATGATGAAGCTGGCCGATCTGACCATCTCGGATGACATCTGGAACATGATCGACCCCGGCAAGCAACTGCCGCGCGACCCGATGACCGTGCATCTGGACACCACCGGCAAGCTGAAGCTGACGACCGATCTGATGGATGAGGCCGCCATGGCAAATCTGCAAGGCAGCCCCGGCGAGCTGCACGCGCTGGACATCAAGGCGCTGCAAGTGAAGCTGGCAGGGGCTGACGTGACCGGCACCGGCGCGCTGACCTTCGACAACAGCGACACGACCACCTTTGCGGGCGTTCCGGCCCCGACCGGCAGCATCGACCTGAAGGCCGTGGGCGTGAATGGGCTGCTGGACAAGCTGATGGCCATGGGTCTGGTGCCCGAGGATCAGATGATGGGCGCGCGCATGATGCTGGGCATGTTTGCCAAGGTCGTGGACGGGCAGCCTGACACCATGACCTCCAATGTCGAGTTCAAGGACAAGGGTTTGTTCGTGAACGGCATGCAGTTGCAATAAGCGGCGCTGCGTCTGCCGCTTTCTGGCAAGCGGTGGTGACAGGATGACTTAGGCTCTGGCAGCAGGGCAATGGGCCGCCCCGGAAGGGGCGGCCTTCTGAATTGGGTGGGCGCGATGTCGGACGGGGTGTTTGCAGAGCTGGAGGCTGTGCTGGGGGCGCGGCTGTTCACGGTTTCCGTGCAGGATGAGGCTGCGGGAGTGGCGCGCCGCGCCTATAGCAACGATCCGGTCACCTATCCGCTGACGGTGCCAAAGCCGATCCAGCACGATGCCTGGTCTGATCTGGTGCTGGTTCAGGGCCGCAGCTTTGTGGCCAATAGCGTGGCCGAGTTCGGGCCGCATTTCTTCGATCATGCGCTGCTGGAGGCGATGGGCCTGCGCTCTGCGGTGAATGTGCCGGTGATCTGGCGGGGCCGGGCGCTTGGCACGATCAACCTTCTGGATGCCGAACAGGCCTTCCCGCCCGCCCGGGTGGCCGCGATTGAGGCCGCCATTGCCGCGCGCCTGCCCGCGCTTGCCGCC
>CALKAA010000123.1 GCA_937983495.1 uncultured Gemmobacter sp.
GGCGACGCTTACAAGGGCGCGCAGGCCACCTCCAGCCAATCCCGCGCGGGGCCGGTGACCAGCGGCCCGATCCTGGCCAGCACCTCGGCATGATAGCGGTCAAGCCAGGCCCGTTCGCCGGGCGCGAGCATCGCCGTCAAGATCAGGCGGCGGTCGAATGGCACGAAGGTCAGCGTCTCAAAGCTCAGTTGCGGGCGCTGATCGCCCATTGCGGGGGCCTCTTGCACCACGATCAGGTTCTCCAGCCGGATGCCGAAGGCCCCGGCGCGGTAATAGCCCGGCTCATTGGACAGGATCATGCCGGGTTGCAGCGGCACCTCTGACAGCCGCGAGATGCGCTGCGGGCCTTCATGCACTGACAGAAACGCCCCCACGCCATGCCCGGTGCCATGGTCATAATCCTGCCCCGCCATCCACAGCGGCGCACGCGCCAGCGCGTCAAGGTCGCGCCCCGCCACGCCCTTGGGAAAGCGCGCCCGGCTGATGGCGATCATCCCTTGCAAGACGCGGGTATAGCAGGCGCTTTCCTCCGCCCCCGCAGTCCCGATGGCCAGCGTGCGGGTGATGTCGGTGGTGCCGTCCTGATACTGGCCGCCGCTATCGACCAGCAGCAATTCGCCGGGGGTGACAGGGCGGTCGGTCTCCTCGGTCACCCGATAGTGGATGATGGCGCCATTCGGCCCCGCGCCGCAGATCGTGTCAAAGCTGATGTCATGCAAGGCCCCCGTGTCGCGGCGAAAACCCTCCAGTGCTTTCACCACGGCGATCTCGGTCAGGCCCGCAGGCGCGGTGTCGAGCCAGTGCAGAAAGCGCACCATGGCCGCGCCATCGCGCAGATGGGCGGCGCGGGTGGCGGCGATTTCCGCCCCGGTCTTGCAGGCCTTGGGCAATTTGCAGGGGTCATCACCCCAGACAAGCTCCACCCCCGCCTCCTCCAATTCCTGCGCCACAGCGAGCGGCGCGCTGCCCCGGTCCACCCGCACGGGGCCTTGCAGCGAATGCAGCGCAGGCACGAAGGCCGAGGCCGGGCGCAGGGTCACATGCTCGCCCAGATGGGCGCGGGTCTCGGCGTCGAACTTCGCGGCTTCGGCGTAAAGCGTCACGCGGGCGTCATCATGCAGGATGGCAAAGCCATGCAGCACCGGGTTGCGCGGCACATCGGCCCCCCGGATGTTCAGGAGCCAGCAGATCGAATCCGGCAGGGTGATGACGGCGGCGCGCTGGCCTGCCGCCCGCAGGGTTTCGGCCAGACGCGCGCGTTTCTCGGCGCTGGAGGCCCCGGCCAATGTCTCCGGTTGAGGGAAGGCGCGGCCCATCGGGGGGGGCGGCTGATCGGGCCAGACCGCATCGACCATATTGGCCACCGGACGCAGGCTGACGCCCGCCGCCTCCAGCTTGCCGATCTCTTCCGCCGTGTGCAGCCAGGGATCAAACCCCAGATCGCCCGAGGGCAGATGCGTTGTGATCCACGGCCCCGGCAGGGTTTCCGGCCAAGGCACCGGGGTGAAGGCGCTCAGGTCCACCTGACCCTGCACTTGCAGCCGGTAGCGACCATCAATGAACACGCCCGCCACATCGGCCAGCACCACGGCAAAGCCGGCCGAGCCGGTAAAGCCGGTCAGCCAGGACAGCCGCTCGTCCCGCGGGGCGACATATTCGCCTTGATGCGCGTCGGCGCGCGGTACCAGAAACCCCGCCAGCCCCTCGGCCGTGAGGCGCTGACGCAGGGCGGCAAGGCGGGCTGCGCCCTGCGATGGATCGGCGGTGGTGGTAAAGGTCTGGAACATGGGCTCTCACGCGCGGAGGGTTTGCCCGCAGGCTAGGCCAGACCGCCGCCGCATGCCAGAGGTGAAAACCTCAGTGAAGCCGTTGCCCCACCGCCTCACCATTCCGCCGGAACAGCCGCCAGCCGCCGGTCTCGCCGGGGGTGTAGAGGTGGGGGGAGATGCAATAGGCCGATTGCCCGTGAGCCTTGATCGCGTTCTCGGACAGGCGCTCGCAGGCCTCGTCATCGTCACGGGAGACCGCCATCACAAGATCGCGCGCCATGAAGGCCACCACGGGTGGCGCACCGAACGCCTTGGCCTCGGCCTCCCACAGCTTTGGATGAAAGGCGAGGCTGGCCTCATAATTTCCGTCCACCTGCCACATATGGAAGCGGTCACCGTCAAGATCATGACGCTGATAGGAGGCGGCCTCGCTCAGGTGGTCCAGCAGATGCGTATGGGCCAGATCTGGCAGGTCGGAGAGGGGCAGGCCCAGCCGATCCAGCTCTGATCGGGTCAGCATGACCATTTTCTCGGGCGTATCCAAGGCGTAAACCCCGATCAATCCCGGTGCGACAGGCCAGTGCAGCGGCAAGGCTTCAGCGATCTGAGCCTCGGGATAGCCCGCCATTTGCGCGCGGACCGCCTCGATAAAGACATCGGGTTTCAGCACAGGCAGGATGCGCGCGCCTGTCGCCTCAAGCCGCGAGACCGGGCTGGCCGCCAGGTTGCGCAGGTAGGCGGTGCGCTCTGCGCCGTCGGTGGCCCGCAAGGCGGCAAGGGCGTTTTGCAGGAAGATCCTGCATTCAGTCTTGTCTCGATAGCGCAAAGTCAGGCCATCCGGGTGATGCTCGACTTGCGCAATTTCTGGTTGCGCGCGCAGCCAGACGGCCAGCGTCTCGGCCAGCGCCGCTTCGGAGGCGAGGCTGGCCGGAGTGATCTCCGGGAGGGAGGGCAGGGCAGGCGGAGGGGCCGCGAAAAGGGATTTCAGAAACTTGAACATGGCACTCGTCCCAAAGTGGCGCGGTTACCCCGCCTTTCTCATCAGCCCGCGCGCGCGTTTGCGGGGGTCGCTTTCAAACAGGCTCGCAAGCTGCTCGGTCATGGCCCCCGCCAGTTGCTCCACATCGGTGATGGTGACGGCGCGCTGGTAATAGCGGGTCACGTCATGGCCGATACCGATGGCGATCAGCTCCACCGCCTTGCGGCGCTCCACCATGGCGATCACGTCGCGCAGGTGTTTTTCCAGGAAATTCGCGGGGTTGACGCTCAAGGTGCTGTCATCCACCGGTGCCCCGTCCGAGATCACCATGAGGATCTTGCGCGCCTCCTTGCGGGCCATCATGCGGCGATGCGCCCATTCCAGGGCCTCGCCGTCGATGTTTTCCTTCAAGAGCCCCTCTTTCATCATCAGGCCCAGATTGGGCCGGGCCCGGCGCCAGGGCGCGTCAGCGCCCTTGTAGATGATGTGGCGCAGATCGTTCAGCCGCCCCGGCTGCTGTTGCCGCCCCGTGGCCAACCAGCGTTCGCGGCTTTGGCCGCCCTTCCAGGCGCGGGTGGTGAAGCCCAGGATTTCCACCTTGACGCTGCACCGCTCCAGTGTGCGGGCCAGCACATCGGCGCAGATCGCGGCGATGCTGATGGGCCGCCCGCGCATGGAGCCGGAATTGTCGAGCAGCAGCGTCACGCAGGTATCGCGGAACTCGGTATCCTTTTCCTGCTTGAAGGAAAGCGGTGTTGTGGGGTTGGCGACAACGCGGGCCAGACGCCCGGCATCCAGCGTGCCTTCCTCCAGATCAAACAGCCAACTGCGGTTCTGCTGCGCCTGAAGGCGGCGCTGCAACTTGTTGGCAAGGCGCGAGACGGCGCCTTTCAGCGGCTCCAGCTGCTGATCGAGATAGGCGCGCAGCCGCTCCAGTTCGGCCGGTTCGGCCAGGTCTTCGGCGCGGATTTCCTCGTCGAAATCGGTGGTATAAACGGTATAATTCGGGTCGGCATCGGAATAGGGCGCGGGTGCGGGCGGCTCCAGCGGGGCTTCGCCCTCGGGCAGCTCGGCTTCCTCCGACTGGTCCTGATCGGCCTCCTCCTGCATCGAGACCTGAGCCTGAGACTGGTCCTGCTGCTGCTCCTGGCTGCGCTCGGGGTCAGCCTCGGCCTCTTCCTCCTGCTCGGATTGCTCCTCGCCGGTGCTGTCGGGGTCTTCCTGCTCTTCGGCCTGATCCTCGGCGTCCTGATCCTCTGCATCAGCATCCGGGTCATCGCCCAATTGGTCGCCATAGCCCAGATCGGCAATCACCTTGCGCGCAAGGCGGGCAAAGGCGGCCTGGTCGGCCAGGGCCTCATCCAGCGCACCCAGGCTGCCTGCGGCCTGCTGTTCGATGAAACCGCGCCACAGGTTCATGACATTCTCGGCGGCGCGGGGCAGCGGCTGGCCAGTCGCCAGATGGCGCACCAGATAGCCCGCTGCCACCGGAAGTGGTGCGTCAGAGGCCTGGGTGATCTGGCCATAGCCCTTGCGTTCGGCCTCGGCACCCAGCTTGTGGGCGATGTTGACGGCGGTGCCGGGCATGGCGCGGGCACCTAGCGCCTCGGCGCGCGCCGTTTCCATCGCGTCATAAATTTCACGCGCCAGACCGCCCGGTGGGGCATATTTCGCGGCCACGCCCTCGTCATGGTGGCGGCGGCGCAGCGCGAAGGCATCGGCGGTGCCGCGCGCCATCATCACCTCGTCGCGCGTCATGCGGCGGCTGACCTGCGGCAGGCGC
>CALKAA010000124.1 GCA_937983495.1 uncultured Gemmobacter sp.
GCAAGGTCCGCAGCGTGGCGTAAACCTCGCCCGCGCCCGGCGTGATGCCAAAGACCGGCTCGCCCATGCGCAGATGGGTCAGCGTCACCAGCCGGAAGCCCGGCGCCAGTGCCTCGCCCGCCCGCAGCCCCTGCAAGCCCGGCACCAGATCGGCAATGGCCCGCGCGGGCGAGATCGCCAGATCAGGTTCCGCCGCATGCGAGGTGCGCCCGCGCAGCGCTATCCGCATGCCGACCGAGGCGCAATTCGCCGGGCCATCGCACAGCACCGCCGCGCCCAAGGGCACCCCCGGCAGGTTGTGTAGCGAAAAGGCCCAATCCGGTGCCATCTCGGCAAAGCGCGGATCGGCCAGCACCAAAGCTGCGCCCGAGCCATCTTCCTCGGCGGGTTGGAACAGCAAGATCGCCCGCCCGCGCGCAGGTCGCCTTGCACCAAGCGCCTGTGCCACGCCGCACAGAATGGCCATATGGCCATCATGGCCGCACAGATGCCCCCGGCCCGTCACTTGCGAGCGCCAGTCCACCGCGCCCGTCTCCACAATGGGCAGCGCGTCCAGTTCCGCCCGCAGCATCACTGCCGGTCCCGGTGCCGCGCCCTCATAGATCAGCGCAACACCATGGCCGCCCAAGCCAGTCAGCACCCGGTCCGGGGCCGTGTCGGCGGTGAAGGCCACCACCGCCGCCGCCGTTGCGGCCTCCGCCCCCGAAACCTCGGGCGCAAGGTGCAAGGCCCGGCGAAAGGCGACCAGATCCTGCATCAGATCGGCTCGTAGCTGGCCTGTGGGCGCAGCGTCACCACCGGCTCGCGGCGGCCCATGACACGGGGCGGGGCCGGATACAGCATGTCCGCTTCGGGCTCCGCCCTGCCATAGCCCTCATCCGCCACGGCGAGCGTGTCACCCTGGCCCTGCGCGATGCGGCGCAGCAGGGCATGGTTTTCGATCTGTACGGCCAGCATGCCGAACAGCACCACCACCAGCATCAACCCGGTTACGGCCAGAACGCCCGCTGTCAGCAGATTGCCACTGACCAGCCCGTATAGACACGAACCGCCCAGAACAAGCACCGCGAAGGCCAGCGCGAGGGCCGGAAACAGGCTGCGCAGCAGCCCGGCAAGGAAGGAGGTCATGGGGTTTACCCTTTTATGTCTGCTCTGCCCTCCTTATGGCGCTGGATGCGTAAAAGTCAACGAAACCGGGGCTTGGCCGCGGCGCAATCTGGCCCGAATCCCGATTCGTCTGCCATCAGTTTCGCCACAATTCGTGACCAGAATCTTAACGCCTGCCTGGCTTGTGGTTAAAGCCACGCTGCCGTCTGTTTCGCCGCCTTCCACAATGCGCGGCGCACGGCGAAAGTGTTTACAAGCCTGTCGGATTTTCCCGTAAACCCCCGGCTCTTGGCCACATTTCTGCCCCAACTGGCCCGCTTGATGATCCTTGCATATCACCTGCCCCCCGTCTGCTCGGAGGGTGGGTGATCGGAATACGAGTGAAGACTGGTCCGGGAAAGGGCTGCACGATGGACATGAAACACAAGACCGGGGTGCCCGCCCCCTCCAATCCGCGGGCAAGACTGCGCGGCTTCGCCGAGGCGGAGGATGGCTCCATCCTGCCGTTCTCGATGATGGTGCTGTTCCTGATGATCCTCATCGGGGGCCTCGCGATCGACGTGATGAGGCACGAGGAAAAGCGCGTGACGATCCAGCAGACGCTGGATAACAGCGTGCTGTCTGCCGCCAGCCTGAAACAGTCGCTGGACCCGCAGACCGTGGTCGAGGACTATTTCGAAAAGGCCGGCATGTCCGACTATCTGACGGGCGTCGACGTTGATAGCGGGCTGAACTACCGCACGGTGAATGCCGAGGCCAGCGCCGATACCCGGCCCTTCTTCATGAAGATGTTCGGGGTCGACGATTTCATCGCCAATGCCGGCAGCGGGGCCGAGGAGCGCATCTCTAACGTCGAAGTGTCGCTTGTGCTGGATATTTCCGGCTCGATGAGCGGCTCGCGCATCAACAACCTGCGCCCGGCAGCCCGCGATTTCATCGACACGATCATCAACAATTCCGATCCGGGCAAGGCCACCATCTCCATCGTGCCCTATTCGGCGCAGGTGAACCTGGGCCCTGATCTGATGGCGCAATTCAACGTCAACCGGATTCAGGATTACACCTCCTGCGTCGAGCTGCCGGACAGCGTGTTCAACTCGATCGACCTGTCGCGCACGATGAGCCTCAATCACAACGGCCATTTCGACCCGTTCTCGAACTACAACAGCAACCGCACCAACACCAACTGCTCGTGGTATGATGCGTGGAACGGCAATGCCGCGCTGCAAGCCTCCAACTATGTGATGCCGATCAGCGCGAATGCCACGGCATTGAAAGCCAGGGTGGATGCGCTGCGGGTCGGCGGCAACACCTCCATCGACCTCGGTGTGAAATGGGGGGCCATGCTGCTTTCGCCCAATTCGCGCCCGGTGACCGCTGGCCTGATTGCCCGTGGGGCCGTTGCGCCGAACATGTCCACCCGCCCGCTCAACTTTGATCCGCAAGAGACGATCAAGGTGCTGGTGGTGATGACCGATGGTGAAAATACCACCGAATACAAGTTGAAAGACGGCTATCGCACCGGCAATTCCCATATCTGGTCGAATGCGGCTGGCACCACCGCCGCGGCCTACTTCAACCGCGCCAATACGAATGCCGATTATTACCATCTGTCGGATGGTCAATGGCGCAATGATCCGCCTGCTGGCACGCAGCGGCGCACCTGGCCTGAGGTTTTCCACCTCTGGTCGGTGCAAAGGGTCGCCTACAACTTCTACACCCTGCCGCGCGGCACTGATTTTGCAACGCAATACTGGGCAATGGTCGAATCGGTCTACAGCAACAAGGACAGCCGCCTGCAACAGGTCTGCTCTGCTGCCAAGGAGGCCGGGATCGTGGTCTACGGCATCGGTTTCGAGGCCCCCACGGCTGGCCGCACCCAGGTTCGCGCCTGTGCCTCCTCCGACGCGCATTACTATGATGCCGCCGGCCTGCAAATCAGCACCGTGTTCCAGTCGATCGCCAACCAGATCACCATGCTGAGGCTCACGCAATGACGGATCGCCGCTCCAACCTCCGCAGCCATGTTCAGGCATGGCTGCGGCGCGAGGACGGCAACGCCGCGGTCGGTTTTGCGCTGGTGTTTCCGCTGTTCTTCGCGCTGTTTGCCGCCTCTTTCGAGATCGGCCTGTTCACGGTCCGCCAGACCATTCTGGAACGCGCGGTCGATCTGACCGTCCGTGCGATCCGTCTGAACCAGATGCCCAATCCCGATCACGACAGTATCAAGGAGATGATCTGCCTGAACGCGCCGTCACTGTCCGATTGCGACGCGACGCTGAAGGTGGATCTGACCCGGGTGGCCACGACCAACTGGACCATGCCCACGGGCGACGGCACTTGCCGCGACCGCTCGCAGCCCATCGACCCGCCCGGCGCGGTGGACCCCAATCCCCAGGCCCGGCAAGTGCTGATGGTCATGCGGGTTTGCTATATCGCCGAGGCCATCTTCCCCGGCACCGGCATTGCAGCAGGGTTGCAACGCGAGACCCATGCGGCCGATGGCACCCGTTCGGGCGGTTATCGGGTGCTGGCGACCACAGCCTTCCTGAACGAACCATGAGGCGCATGATGAGACCCGATCTTTTCCGCTCGTTTCTGTCGGCCCCGCGCCGCTTCCTGCGCGATGAAAACGGCAATGCCGTCATCGAATCCGTGTTCATGTTGCCGCTGGTGATCTGGGCCGGATTTTCCATGGTGGTGTTCTGGGATGGCTATCATGTGATGAACAAGCTCCAGAAGGCGTCTTATACCGTGTCGGATGTGGTCTCGCGCTGGCAGGGCGCGGCGCTGACCGCCAATGATGCGCAGGGGCTGCAAAACATGATGGCCTATCTGTTGAACGAGGGCGATCAGGTGCCGCGTCTGCGCTTGAGCAGCATCATCTGGGTGCAGGCGCGCAACCGCTACGAGGTGCAATGGTCCTGTTCGATGGACCCGGCACATCTGCCCGCCTACACCACCACCACGCTGCAACTGGTGAAAGACAATCTGCCGATTGGTGCCGATGGCACGACGCAATTGCTCATCGAGACCGAGTTCGACTTCCAGCTTTTCAACCGCGGTGAGATCATCCCGATGGAGTTCGGCGAGTTCATCCCGGTGCGGCCACGGTTTTCCAATGTGGCCTTCAGCAATCCGGCCTCCTGCAGTTGACCAGTTTACCAGTTCCTTGCATCGCCGTTCCGGGTTCCGGGGCGGCGATGTTCTGTCTCGTATCACGCTGCCGCTGATCCGCGCGTCTGTCTGCGCGTCTGTCTGCGCGTCTGATCGAAACGCCGCTGGCCTCGGAATCGCCACGGTTGCAGTTTACGCAACAATCAGTCGCAATTGTTCCGAGTATTCCCATGGCTGATGCGCTTCTTGGCGGTATCGTCATCAACGAGGTTCTGCCCGATCCCAACAGCGCGCTGGGGGCGACGGGGCCGCGTTTTGATACCGATGGCAGCGGCAGCGTCACGCCGGTCGATGAATTCATCGAAATCTACAATTCCGGCAGCAGCGCGGTGAATATCGGCGGTTTGCAGCTCTGGGATCAGACGCTGGGCCATTGGTTCACCTTTCCGGCAGGCACCATCCTGCAACCCGGCGCGCATGCCATGGTGATGGTCGGCGCGGCGGCTGGGGCCGGCCCGGCGCTGGGTCCGGGGGATCTGGCCTTTTATGCCGGGCGTGGATCGGCGGTTCTGAACAATGGCAGCGACAATGCGATCCTGCTCGACCCGGCTTCGGGGCAATTCGTGCAGATCGCCTATGGCGGCGTGCCCATTGTCACCCCCGGAACGACCGGCAATTTCGCGGGGTTTCCCGGTGGCACCCCCCGGATCGGCACGGGCGAGCAATTCGGCACCGTGAGCCCCGGCCAGTCGCTGCAACGCAGCCCCGATGGGGGTGACACCATCATCACCACCACGCCCAACCCGGCCAATGACAATATCTGCTTTGCTGAGGGCAGCCATATTGCGACCCCGCAGGGCGCACGCCGCATCGAGGATCTGCGCCCCGGCGATCTGGTCCTCACCACCGATGGGGTGCAGCCGGTGCTGTGGATCGGGCGGACCCGCTTTGACCATCGCCGCGTCATGGCCGATCCCCGGCTTTGGCCGGTGACGTTCCGCGCCGATTGCTTCGGCCCCGGTTTGCCGCTGCGTGACCTGTCGCTGTCGCGTCAGCATCGCTTGCGGCTTTCCCGGCCCGGTGGCGCGGCGCATGGCCGCGGCCGAGGCCGTGC
>CALKAA010000125.1 GCA_937983495.1 uncultured Gemmobacter sp.
GGCAGCTTGCCGGATCAAGCGTTCGCGCAAGGCATGTTCGAATCCCACGCGCATGGACACCGCCGACAGCGGCGAGCGGAGCAGGATCGGGGCGCTACGGTCCTCAGGGAAACTCTGCTCGCTGACCTCATTCGAAATCAGGATGATCGGCGCCGTGCAATTTGACCCACGCAGCAAGGCATGGGCTTTTTGCCCGACCTCCAAGCCACCCAACTCGTCACAAAGCATCACGAACAGGCCATAGCCCGTCGGATCATCCAGCATCGCCCCCAGACCGGCATAAAGCTCGTCTTGATGATCCACCAACCCACCAAAACCGGAAACACGCCGCATTACACTTTCGGTGCCCGTGGCGCGCGGGTCCGATACCATCAAGACGCGCACCCCCCAGCCCACAAGCTCTGCTTCATGATTGTCTGCCCGAAAGATCTGCATGTCCGTCTCCTGCTCGACGAAGATATTCATCAAGCATTAACCTCTGATTTTGTCGGGAATGTGGGCCAGAGACGGCGATTTGGTGCGAGCCGGGGGCAAGATTGTGGCAGGATCGCGGGAAATCAGAGGGCAAAATGCCAGATTATAGCCAGATCATCGACAAAGAGACATGGGCCTTCATCCGCCAAACGGAGACCTATTATCCGCCTGATGCGGTAGGGTTGAGCATCGCCGAACAGCGCGCAGTCTATGATCGCATGTGCGCGGCCTTGCATGCGCCACGCCCCAAGGGGCTTGCCGTCTCAGACCTGCCCTGTGCCGGAGTGCCCTGCCGCGCCTATGGAGCCGGGGCGGTGACAGTGCTTTATGCGCATGGCGGCGGATTTGTGGTGGGGGGGCTGGATAGCCATGATGATGTCTGCGCTGAACTTGCCGTTGCTGCGGCGGCGCGTGTGGTCAGCGTCGATTACCGGCTGGCCCCCGAACACCCCCACCCCGCCGCCTATGAGGATGTGCTGGCCGTCGCTCGCGCCCTGCCCGGCCCGTTGGTGCTGGCGGGCGATTCGGCGGGTGCAACGCTGGTGGCTTCGGTGGCCCATGCGCTGCGTGGACGCGCTGATCTGCGGGGAGTTTTGCTGATCTATCCAGCGCTTGGCGGTGATCGGAGCCTGGGCAGCTATGTCACCCATGCCGAGGCACCGATGCTCACCACGGCGGATGTGCGCTGGTATGCAGCAACACGCCACGGCGGAACCGAACCCGAGGGGCCGGATGTGACAGTGGGGGCCTTGCATGACACTGATTTCAGCGGCCTGCCCCCTGTCGTGGTGGCAAGTGCCGAATGCGATCCCCTTGCCGATGACGGGCGCGACTATGTCGCGCGCATCTGCGCGACGGGAGGCAAAGCCGAATGGCTGCTGGATGAGGGGCTGGTGCATGGCTGGCTGCGCGCCCGCCATTCAGTGCCCCGCGCCCGCGCCGCGTTTGACCGGCTCTGTGCGCGGCTGGCCGAGATGGCGGCGGCATAGGCCGCTCCCAAGATGGATATTTGAGCCAAGATGAAGCGCAATCGCTCCGCTTCATCTTGGTCCAAATATCGAAAATCCGACGGCGGGGCCGGGCGTGTCAGTTCCCGGCTGCCTCCATCCGGCGGGTCTCCAGCACCTGTTCCAGCCAACCGAGTTTCATCTCGGGCACCGAAGACAGCAAGAGATCTGTGTAGGCATCAAAGGGTGGAGCCAGAACATCGGATTTTGTGCCATAGCGCTGCACCTGCCCTTTGAACATCACGGCGATCCGGTCGGCAATCGCCCGAACCGTCGCAAGGTCATGGGTGATGAACAGGTAAGCCACCCCTTCCTCGGCCTGAAGGTTCAACAGCAGTTTCAGGGTGCCATCCGCCACCAGCGGATCAAGCGCCGAGGTCACCTCATCGCAGATGATCAGCTTGGGCTTGGCGGCCAGCGCGCGGGCGATGCAGACGCGCTGCTTCTGCCCGCCCGAAAGCTCCGCCGGATAGCGGTCGGCAAAGCCGCGCCCCATTTCGATCTGGTCCAGCAGTTCCTGCACGCGTTTGCGCTTGGCCTCGCCCTGCAGGCCGAAATAGAACTCCAGCGGGCGCCCGATGATGGTTTCCACCGTCTGACGCGGGTTCATCGCCACATCCGCCATCTGGTAGATCATCTGCAACTCGCGCAGATCATCGCGCGACCGCCCCGCCAGATCGGACGAGAGATCGCGCCCATCAAAGGTGATGCGGCCTTGCGACGCGGGCAAGAGCCCGGTGATCACCCGCGCGAGCGTGGATTTCCCTGACCCGCTTTCCCCGACAATCGCCAGGGTTTGACCGGCAGGCACCTCCACCGTGACGTTTTTCAACACGTCAAAGCTGGTGCCTTTGTAGCGTGCGGTGACGTTGCGAATGGACAGCAGCGCCGGCGCATCGGCCTTTTCGGCATGGTCGATGGACCGGACGGAAACCAGCGCACGGGTGTAATCTTCGCGCGGTTCCTCGATCACCTGCTGCACGCTGCCATATTCCACGGTTTTGCCATGCCGCAGCACCATGATGTCATCGGCGACCTGTGCCACCACGGCCAGATCATGCGTGATATACAGCGCGGCCACCCCGGTTTCGTGGATTGCGCGCTTGATCGCGGCCAGCACGTCGATCTGCGTCGTCACATCCAGCGCGGTGGTGGGTTCGTCAAAGATCACCAGATCAGGCTTGGGGCACAGCGCCATGGCCGTCATCACCCGTTGCAACTGACCGCCCGACACCTGATGTGGAAAGCGTTTGCCGATGGTTTCGGGATTGGGCAGGCCCAATTGGCGGAACAGATCCACCGCTCGCGCCTCGGCCTGCGCCTTTGTCATCTGGCCCGAGATCAGCGTGGTTTCGATCACCTGCTCCATCAGCGGCTTGGCGGGGTTGAAACTGGCGGCGGCGGATTGGGCGACATAGGTGACCTCCTTGCCGCGCAGCTTGCGCAAACCGCCGGGGCCGATCTTCAGGATGTCGCGCCCATTCACGACCACCTGCCCGCCGGTGATCCGCACGCCACCACGCCCATAGGCCATGGAGGACAGGCCAATGGTGGATTTGCCCGCCCCGCTTTCGCCAATCAGGCCCAGCACCTTGCCCTTTTCGACCGAAACCGAAACGCCCTGCACCAGCGTCACGGTTTTCGGCGGCTCGCCCGGCGGATAGCTGGTCGCCTCCAACACCAGATCGCGGATTTCGAGCAGGGGTTTCACATCGTCACGCACCGCGGCCTCCTTTCAGGCTGGAGGTGCGGTTCAGCACCCAATCGGCAACAAGGTTCACCGAGATCGCCAGGGTGGCGATGGCAAAGGCCGGGATCAGCGCGGCGGGGATGCCATAGACGATGCCTTCCTTGTTTTCCTTCACGATGCCGCCCCAATCCGCCATCGGCGGTTGCACGCCAAGGCCCAGGAAGGAAAGCGTCGAGATGAACAGAACGGCGAAGATGAAGCGCAAGCCCATTTCAGCCACCAGCGGCGAAAGCGCATTGGGCAGGATTTCGCGGAAGATGATCCAGGTCTGCTTCTCGCCCCGCAACCGCGCGGCCTCCACATAATCCATCACCGCGATGTCCACCGCCACGGCGCGGGCCAGACGAAACACCCGTGTACTGTCCAGAATCCCCATCACCAGAATGAGGATCGGCAACGTCACCGGCATGACCGACAGCACCACCAGCGCCGAGATCAGCGACGGGATCGACATCATCAGATCGACCAGCCGGGACAATACCTGATCCACCCAGCCTCCGCGCACGGCGGCGATAAAGCCAAGGATCGAGCCAAGGCCAAAGGACAGGATCGTGGCACAGGTGGCGACGAAGATCGTGGTGCGCCCGCCCCAGATCATCCGCGACAGCAGGTCACGCCCGATACTGTCGGTGCCCAGCCAGAACTGGCTGGAGGAGGGCTCCCAGCTTTCGCCGACAATCTCGGCCATCCCATAAGGGGCGATCAGCGGCGCGAACAGCGCGGCGGCGAAATAGGCCGTCGTGAAGGACAGGCCAATCAGTGCGGAAAGCGGCAAACGTATCATTTCGGATGCCTCAGGCGCGGATTGGCAAGGATCGACACAATATCGGCCATCAGGTTCAACCCGATATAGACACCGGCAAAGACCAGCCCGCAGGCCTGCACCACCGGCACATCGCGCTTGGCGACGTGATCGACCAGATATTGTCCCATGCCGGGATAAACAAAGACCACTTCGACCACGACCACCCCCACCACCAGATAGGCCAGGTTGATCATCACCACATTGACGATGGGCGCGATGGCATTGGGAAAGGCATGACGGGCGATGATGGTGAAGGGGCGCAGACCCTTCAGCTCGGCGGTTTCGACATAGGCCGATTGCATCACGTTCAGGATGGCCGCGCGCGTCATCCGCATCATATGACCCAGCACGGCCAGCACCAGCACGATCACTGGCAGGCCGATGGCATAGAGCCGCTCGCCCAGGGTCATGCCATCATAGACGGTCGATAGCGACGGCAGCAGCCGATACTGCACCGCCAAAAAGAAGATCACGATATAGCCCAGCAGGAATTCCGGCACGGAGATTGTGGCCAGCGTCACCGCCGAAATCGCCTTGTCCGGCCAGCGATTGCGATAGCGCACCGAGACAAGCCCCAGCAGCACGGCCAGCGGCACCGCGATCACCGCAGCCGCGCCCGCCAGGAACAGCGTATTCGCAAGGCGCCCGCCAAGCGCCGGGCCGATGGGCTGGCCATTGGACAGCGCATTGCCCAGATCGCCCTGCAACACCCCGAAAAGCCAGCCGAAATAGCGGCTGACCACCGGCTCGTTCAGCCCCAGTTCCTCGCGCAGATTGGCCAGCGTTTCGGGCGTGGCGGATTGGCCCAGAATGGCCTGCGCCACATCACCGGGCAAAATCTGCGTGCCAGTGAAAATCAACACAGAAGCCGCAAGAAGCAGGAGGAGGCCCAACGCAAGGCGTTGGGCAACCAGTTTCACGATCGGATGCGCCATGGATCAGGCGAACCAGGTCTTTGCCGAGGCAAAGCCGTTCATCAGCTCAAGGTTCGGGTCATCCACCCATCCCGCCACGCTTTCCGACACGCCGTCGATGAAGTCGTTGAACATCGGGCAGATCACGCCACCTTCCTCCCACAGGATGCGGGCAACCGAGGCGTAGATTTCCTTGCGCTTGGCCTCATCGGTTTCGGCACGGGCAGAGACGATCAGATCGTCGAACTCCTTGTTCCGGAACTTTGTGTCGTTCCAGTCCGCGGTCGACAGATAGGCGGTGGAATACATCTGGTCCTGCACCGGACGCCCGCCCCAATAGCTTGCGCAGAAGGGTTTGACGTTCCACACATCCGACCAATAGCCGTCATCCGGCACGCGCTTGATGACCAGCGGAATGCCCGCCTGCGTCGCCGTCGCCTGAAACAGCGCTGCCGCATCCACCGCGCCGGGGAAGGCCCCGTCGGCCACGATCAACTCGATCGGGCTGCCATCATGGCCGGAGGCCTTGTAATGCTCGGCGGCCTTCTCCAGCGAAAACTCGCGCTGCGGCAGGGTCGCGTCAAACAAGGGATAGGATTCATTGATCGGAATATCGTTGCCGACCGAGCCATAGCCATCAAGGATCTTGTCCACCATCTCTTGCCGGTTGATCGCATATTTCAGCGCCAGACGAAGATCCTTGTTGTCAAACGGGGCCGTGTCGCAATGCATGATGAAAACGTAATGGCCGGGGCCAGAGGCCGTCTGCACCTTGACGCCGGGCGCGCGCGACAGCAATTTTGCGACCTTCGGATCGACACGGTTCACCATATGCACCTGGCCCGATTGCAGGGCCGCCATGCGCGCGGTCGCGTCGTTGATCACGAGGAATTCGACGCTGTCATAATGCCCGCGCGTGGTATCCCAGTCATCGGCGTTCTTTTCAAAGACATAGCGCACCCCAGGCTCGGCGGATTTCACCTTGTAGGGGCCAGTTCCAATGCCTGCATTCGGATTGTCCACTCCGCCCTTCGGCTGCACGACCAGGTGGTAATCGGCCAGCAGGAAGGGCAGGTCGGCATTGCCCGTCGATAGTGTGAAAACGACATTGTCGCCATCGGCCTTGATGTCCGAAATCCCCTGCATGATGCCGAAGGCACCCGATTTGGCGTTCTCGTCGGAATGGCGCTTGAAGGAGGCCACGACATCATCCACGGTCATCTCGCTGCCATCATGGAACTTCACGCCCTTGCGGATCTTGAAGGTCCAGATCGTGCTGCCCTCGCTCGCCTCGGCGCTTTCGGCCAGACGGAATTCCAGCACTTTGTCCGGGGTCACATTGACCAGCGTGTCGCCCCATTGGCGGTTCACGTTGAAGGCCACCGGGCCATCCGCAAGGCCGGGGTCCAGCGCATCGGTGCTTTCCCCACCGCCCAGACCGATCTTCAGCACGCCCCCCTTCTTCGGCTCGTCGGCCCAGGCCTGCCCCGGAAGCACCGCGGAAGCAAGCGCGGCAGCAAGGCCAAAAGCCGAAACCCGGCCCAGAAAACCCCGGCGGCTGAGGCCGCCCGCGTCGATCCAATCCACCAGTTTGGCGAGGTCGTCTTTCATGTCGTTCTCCCTGTCGTGGCGTTATCGCTTGTTGTTTGCGTTAGCATGCGACCAAGTGCCGCCATGCGTAAACTGCTAAATTCAGGGCAAAAGGTCGCTTTTCCCCTAAACATGGTCGCGCGGGGTGTTGTCGAAAAACTCGCGCGTGAGCGCGAGATTCTCCCCCTCCCAAGCGTCCAGCCGGGCCGAGTGGCGCAGATGTGTCGGCGCTGATTCGAGCCGGGAAACCGCCCTTGTCCGCACCGACCACTCCCCCCGCGACAGGCGCTGGTCATAGGTCACCTCGACTGTCGCGCTCAGCGGATCATCGGGATGGATGCGCCAGACCTCGCGCAGGGTTTCTCCCGAGATCAGGCCGTGGCTCAGGTTCTCGGTATCGCCCGTGTCTTCCTCCACGATCAGCTCCCAATGGCCCGAGATCAGGTCTTGCGCGATGCGGCGAGTGGAATGGCCGGGGCGGATCACCCGATGCGCCCAAGGCGCGGCTGTCTCGGGCGGGGCGGGCTGCCATTCGTCGCCCGTGCTGCCCTTGTGGCGCGGCAGGGTAAGGCTACCCGCCAGC
>CALKAA010000126.1 GCA_937983495.1 uncultured Gemmobacter sp.
CCACCGAGATCTACACTCTTTCCCTACACGACGCTCTTCCGATCTGCATGCAGGTCGGAATAATGGCCGGTATGCAGCTCCACCACCGCCGCCCCGATCCGGGCCGAAGCCTCGATCTGCCGGGGGTCATGGCCGATGAACATGCTCACCCGGCAGCCCGCCGCCCGCAGCGGCGCAATGTAATCGGTCAGCCGCGCCAGATCGCCCGCCACATCCAACCCGCCCTCGGTCGTGCGCTCCTCGCGCCGCTCCGGCACCAGACACACCGCATGGGGCTTCAGCCGCAGCACGATGGCCGCCATTTCCGCGGTGGCCGCACATTCAAAATTCAGCGGAATGCCAATGCCGGCCCGCAGCGCCTCCATATCTGCATCGCGGATATGGCGGCGATCCTCGCGCAGATGAGCCGTGATGCCATCCGCGCCAGCAGCCTCGGCCAACAGCGCCGCGCGCAGCGGATCGGGCCAATCAGAGCCACGGGCATTCCGAACGGTTGCCACATGGTCGATATTCACGCCAAGCCGCTGTCTGTGCATGATGCACCCCGCAAATCGAGTTCCTGCGCGACCTTACGGCGTCGCGGGCGGCTCGTCACCCCCCGAAGCGGCAGGCCCGCTGCTACCAGACGCCGCGTTGCGGGCCAGCAAACGCGCCCGCGTGGCCCGGCGCTTTTCGCTGCGCTCGTTCATCCGCGAGGCGCGCAGCTTCTGATAGGCATGCACCAGAGGAATCGTCATGTAATAGGTTGCGATACTGGCCAGAACCCCCGGAATGATCGAGCCGATGGTATAGGGCCAGAACAGGAACCAGAAGAAGTCAATCAGCTTGTCCCACTGCGCCACCTGATCGGTGAACATCGCCAGAAAATTATGCCAAAGCTGCGCCCCCGCATCGGCAAAGGCGCTCAGCACCTCGCTGAAGGTCAGCGGGCGTTCGATGCCCAGCATCCAATGACCCAGCTTCAGACAGCCCATGGCCAGAAAGGGCGTGGTCAGCGGATTGGAGATGAAGGTGGCCAGCAGCGCCGCAATGATATTGCCGCGCATCACATAGGCCAGCCCCGCCGCCGAGAGCATCTGCACCATATAGACCGGCGGGAAATTGACGAAAGTGCCCGCAGCCACCCCGCGCGCGATGCGATGGGGCTCATCGGGCAGGCGCGTCATGCGGTGCAGCACATAGCGGACCGAGCGGCGAATGCCCCCCTTGGGATAGATGACATCCCGTGCGAGCTGTGCGTAGCTGCGCCTGTCCCGCCGTTTGAATACCACGTTCTCTCCCTCGCCCGCCGCGCGCGCCCGTCAGGGCTTGCGACTCAGGTCACGGCACCGCGCGATTTGCGCGACATCGGTTTCTGCCTCCAAAGCGGTCATCACCATGTGAAGATGCTCCAGATCGCGCAGATCCACATCCAGCACCAGTTTGTAAAAATCCGGTTTGCGGTCCAGGAAATGCAGGTCCGAGATATTGGCCTTCTGCTCGCCAATCAAGGTGCAGATGCGTCCAAGCACGCCCGCATCATTGGCGATGGTCAGTTCCAGCCGCACGGTATGGATCGCAGCATGGCGACCGGCCTGCCAGCGCAGATCGACCCAGCGTTCGGGCTGTTCTTCATATTCTGCAAGCGCGGGGCAGTCGATGGCATGGGCGATCACGCCCTGCCCGCGATGGGTGATGCCCACGATGCGTTCCCCCGGAACGGGCTGGCAACAGGGCGCGCGCACGAAATTCTGATCCAGACTCAGGCCCAGAACCGGGCGTTGCGCGTCCACCTCCTCGGGCACGGCCACTTGCAGCTCGGGGTAAAGCACCTCGATCACCTTCCGGGCTGTCAGCTCAGCCGAGCCAAGCTGCGCCAGAAGCTCCATCTCGTCGGGCAGGGCCAGCATGCGCGCGGCGGTGCGCAGCGCCTTGTCGGTGGCCTTTTTGCCCGCGTGGTCAAAGGCGGCCCGGGCCAATTCCTGACCCAGCTTGATGAAACGCCCCCGGTCTTCCTCGCGCAAGGACCGACGAATGGCCGCTTTGGCGCGGCCCGTCACCACGATGTCGATCCAGCTTGCTTGCGGGCGCTGGCCCTCTGCGGTGATGATCTCGATGCTCTGGCCGTTTTTCAGCCGGGTCCACAGCGGCACGCGGATGCCGTCCACCTTGGCGGAAACGGTGGAATTACCAATGCGGGTATGGATGGCATAGGCGAAATCCAGCGGCGTGGCGCCGCGTGGCAACTGGATTACATCGCCCTTGGGCGTGAAGCAGAACACCTGATCGGTGTACATTTCCAGCTTCACGTTTTCCATGAAATCGTCGGTATCTTCCGATCCCAGACGCTCGGTCAGGCTGGTCACCCATTTGGCTGGGTCGATGGCAAAGGGGTTCTGCACCCGCACGCCCTCGCGATAGGACCAATGCGCCGCAACGCCCGATTCGTTCACCTCATGCATCTGGCGGGTGCGCACCTGCACCTCCACCCGCTTGCCGTCACGCCCCGAAACGGTGGTGTGGATCGACCGATAGCCGTTGGATTTCGGCTGGCTGATGTAATCCTTGAACCGCCCCGGCACCGCCAGCCAGCGCTGGTGAATCACCCCCAGAACGCGGTAGCAATCCGCCACATTGGCAGTGATCACGCGAAAGCCGTAAATGTCAGACAGACGCGAGAAGGCCAGATCCTTCTCCTGCATCTTGCGCCAGACGCTATAGGGTTTTTTCGCGCGGCCATAGACATCGGCCTCGATCCCGGCCTTTTCCAGCTCGTGCCGGATATCGGCGGTGATCTTGTGCACCACATCGCCGGCCTCGCGCTGCAAGGTGATGAAGCGGCGGATGATAGAATTGCGCGCATCGGGGTTCAGCACGCGGAACGCCAGATCTTCCAGCTCCTCGCGCATCCATTGCATCCCCATGCGCCCTGCCAGCGGCGCATAGATCTCCATGGTCTCGCGGGCCTTCTGGGCCTGCTTTTCCGGGCGCATCGACTTGATCGTGCGCATGTTGTGCAGCCGGTCCGCCAGCTTGACCAGGATCACCCGCAGATGGCGCGACATGGCGACAAACAGCTTGCGGAAATTCT
>CALKAA010000127.1 GCA_937983495.1 uncultured Gemmobacter sp.
ATGCGGCGAGGGCGGCGCGCTGAGGCCGCCCAGCTCCACCGTGCCGGCCACGCGTAGCCGCCCGACCATCGGGCACAGGTAAAAGCCACGCGTCGTGGGGCAGGTGGGCCGGGTCACGCGCGGCCTTTCCATATCAAATTCAAGGTGATAGCCGCGTTCTGTATCCAGCGGGACGGCATCGCCCGCCTGTAGGGCCAAGGCGCGACTATGGGCCCCGGCAGCAATCACCACCTGACGGGCATGCAGGTGCAGGCCGGGGGCCTCCAGCACCAGACCGTCGTAATGTCGGGTCAGGCGGGTGATTCGATGCCGCAGATGCGGCACGCCTTGGGCGGTGAGCCGCGCCGCGAGCTTGGCCATCATGGCCACAGGATCGCTCAGGAACATCGCCTGCGGGAAAAACGCCGCCCCGCCCTCAGTGGCGGGCAGGCCCGGCTCCATCGCTGCCAGCTCCTCAGGGCGCAGCATTTCCACCGCGATTCCAAGGCTTTGACGGAAGGCCATGTCAGACTTGGCGGCGCGGAAGGCCTTGGCGGTTTCATACAGATAAAGGCAGCCGCGCGGTTGCAGGATGGCCTCGCCCCCCACTTCGGCGGCCAGTTCGCGCCACATCGGGGCCGCGCCCTGTAACAAGGCGGAAATGGCGCGGGCGTTGCGGGTGGCGGCACCGGGCAGGCTCTGGCGGGCAAAGCGTAGCAGCCAAGGGGCCAAAGTGGGCAAGGCCGCGCGGCGGATCGCCAGCGGCGAATTGCGGTCAAACAGCAGCGACGGCAGGTTTTTCAGCACATCCGGCGTGCCGACCGGCTGCACCGCATAATCGGCAACCGTGCCCGCATTACCATAGGAGGCCCCAGAACCCGGCGCTTCGGGATCGACGATCACCACCCGCCGCCCCTCGGCCACCAAGCGCAACGCACAGGCCATGCCGATGACGCCCGCGCCGATCACGGCAATCTCGGTGGTGTGATGCTCGGTCATTGGAGGCCATCCGGCAGGAGGGGGAGAAGGGGGCGAAACGCCCCCTTTTCAAGACCTTACATGCAGGATGCAAAAAGCGCACGGGTATTTTCGCGCGTCATTTCGATAGGGTTGCCGCCGCAAGACGGGTCTTCCAGCGCCATTTCGGTCAGCTCGTCCAGCCGCGAGGTCTCGACCCCCATGGCGGTCAGATTGGCCGGAATGCCCAGCTTGGCGCGCAGCTCCATGATGGCAGCGCAGAAGCCGTCGAAGCCGCCGGCGATGCCCAGATAGGCGGCGGCCTTTTCGATTCGGTCCTCGATGGCGCTGCGGTTGAAGGCCAGAACCATCGGCATGACCACAGCATTGGTGGTGCCGTGATGGGTGTTGTAGACTGCGCCGATGGGATGCGAGAGCGAGTGAATGGCGCCAAGCCCCTTCTGGAAGGCCACGGCCCCCATGGCGGCGGCGCTCATCATATGGGCGCGGGCGTCAAGATCGTTAGGGTTATCATAGACTTGCACGAGGTTTTCAAAGACCAGCCGCATGCCTTCCAGCGCGATGCCCTGGCTCATCGGGTGATAGAACGGGCTGCAATAGGCCTCCAGGCAATGGGCGAGGGCGTCCATGCCGGTGCCGGCGGTGATGAAGCGGGGCATGCCGACGGTGAGGGCGGGGTCGCAGATCGTGACCACGGGCATCAGCTTCGGGTGGAAAATGATTTTCTTTTTGTGAGTGGCGCTGTTTGTTAACACTCCGGCGCGGCCGACCTCGGATCCGGTACCGGCGGTGGTCGGCACGGCGATGACGGGGGCGATCTTGTCGGCATCCGCGCGGGTATACCAGTCGTCCACATCCTCCAGATCCCAGACGCTGAGATCTTCGCGCTGATGCGCCATCAGCGCAATCATCTTGCCCAGATCAAGCCCCGAGCCGCCGCCAAAGGCGATGACGCCATCATGGCCGCCTGCGCGGTAAACGGCGATCCCGTCAGCCATGTTCTGCTCGTTCGGGTTCGGGTCTACTTCCGAGAACACCGCACGGCCAAGGCCCGCAGCCTCAAGAATATCAAGGGCTTGCGCGGTGATCGGCAGCGCGGCCAGCGCCTTGTCGGTCACCAGCAGGGGCTTTGCGATACCCGCCGCCTTGCAATGATCGGCCAGTTCCGCGATGCGGCCCACGCCGAATTTGATCGCGGTCGGGTAAGACCAGTTCCGGTTCGGAACATTATGGGTCATTTCGTCACCTTTTTCAGATGGTAGGATTTCGGCCGGGTGACCGAATGGAAGCCGAGATAGGAGAGCGAGCCGCCGCGCCCGGTATCCTTGCAGCCGGTCCAGCACAAAGCCGGGTCCAGGTAATCGCAGCGGTTCATGAAGATGGTGCCGGTTTCGATCTGCGCGCCGATGGCGGCGGCGGCGTCCGCGTCGGCGGTCCAGATCGAGGCGGTGAGGCCATAGGGCGAGTCGTTCATCAGCTTGATGGCCTCGGCGTCGCCCGAAACCTTCATGATGCCGACGACCGGGCCGAAGCTCTCCTCCATCATCACCCGCATGGAATGATCAACATTCACAAGCACTTGCGGGGCGAGATAGGCGCCGCCATCATCGGCGGGGAAGTTGGCTGCGTCGATCAGCGGCTTGGCACCAGCGGCCACGGCCTCGGCGATTTGCGCCCGCACCACGGCGGCGAAACGCTTGTTGGCCATCGGCCCGAGCGTGGTTTCCGGGTCAAACGGGTTGCCGAGTTTCAGCCCGTTCACCCATTTCACCGCCTTTTCCACGAAAGCATCGTAAAGCGATTCATGGACATAAACCCGCTCGATGCCGCAGCAGCATTGCCCGGCATTATACATCGCGCCATCCATCAGGCTGTCCACGGCGGCGTCCAGATCGGCATCATGGCGCACATAGCCGGGGTCTTTGCCGCCGAGTTCCAGCCCGGTGCCGGTGAAGGTGCCCGCAGCGGCTTTTTCGATGGCCGCACCGCCCCCAACCGAGCCGGTAAAGTTAACAAAGCCGAAGGAGCGCGCGGCGATCAGCGCCTCGGTCGTCGGGTGATCCAGAACAATATTCTGGAAAACGTCCTGCGGCACGCCTGCAGCGTGGAAAGCGGCGGCCAGACGCTCGCCAACCTTGAGGGTTTGGCTGGAATGTTTCAGCATCACCGTGTTGCCCGCGATCAGGCCGGGGGCGAGGGTGTTGATCGTGGTGATGAACGGGTAGTTCCACGGCGCGATGATGAAGATCACGCCCACGGGCTCGCGCGCCAGATACCGGGTGAAGGTCTCGCCATCCTCGACGATTTCGGGGGCGAGGGTCTTTTCGGCAATGGCCGACATATAGTCCACCCGCGCATTGAGCGGCCCCCATTCGCCGCCAAAGCGGGTAGGGCGGCCCATTTGCCAGGCGAGTTCGGCCACCAATTCGTCCTTGTCTTCCAAGAGCTTGGCGACACCGGCCTTCACCAGCGCGATGCGTTCGGCAAGCGGGCGTGCGGCCCAGCCCTTTTGCGCGGCCTTGGCGCGGGCGGCGGCGGCGAAGGCCTCGTCGCGAGATCGGAAGAGCAAACGTCTGAACTCCAG
>CALKAA010000128.1 GCA_937983495.1 uncultured Gemmobacter sp.
GGGTTGATCCGCGCCACCGTCAAGCCGCGCAGCACACTCTCGCCCTCGATCCGCTGCTCGTCGCGCGGCGGGCTATCCGGCGGGGCGATCAGCGTCACCTGCGCCTCCGCCTCCTCGCCCCCGCGTAGATAGCGCAGCGTCACCTCGCGCCCGATGCCAAGCGCGGCGAGGCGGAACATGATCTCCTGCGGGCTGTCGGTCGGTGCCTCGTCAATCGACAGGATCACATCGCCCACCTGCAACCCCGCCGCGCGGAACGGGCTTTCCGGGTGCAGTTCGCTCAGAACCACGCCCTCGGGCCGCGAAAGCCCCATGGCCTCAGCCATGGCGGCATCCATGCCCTGCCCCTGCACCCCGGCCCAGGGGCGCTGGAACCGCGTCTCGCCCGCCTGTGCCTGATCGACAAAATTCTTCACAAGGTTCGACGGAATGGCAAAGCCGATCCCGTTCGACCCACCGCCGCGCGTCAGAATCGCAGTATTGATCCCGATCAGCCGCCCGGCCATATCCACCAGCGCCCCGCCGGAGTTGCCGGGGTTGATCGCGGCATCGGTCTGCACGAAATAGCCGCGCCCATCCCCCACCGAAAGCGTGGATCGCCCGAGGCCGGAAATGATGCCCGAGGAGACCGTCTGCCCCACGCCGAACGGGTTGCCGATGGCCAGCACCAGCTCGCCCACCTCCAACTCGTCCGAGTTGCGCAGGGCCAGCGCGGGCAGCCCCTCCGCGCCCTCCAGTTGCAGGATCGCCAGATCGGCCTCCTCATCGGCCAGCAGCACATGCGCCTTGAACTCGCGGCGGTCCGACAGCTCCACCCGAATTTCCGTGGCCTGGCCGACAACGTGGTAATTCGACACTACGATCCCATCCGCACCGACGATCACACCCGAGCCCAGCGAGTTTTCCAGCCGCGGGCGGCTGCGCGTCATGCCCTGAAAGAACTGTTCAAAGAACGGGTCGCCCGCAAAGGGGCTCTCACGGCTCTCGACCAGAACCGTGGCATAGATATTCACAACGGCGGGCGCGGTCTGACGCACCACCGGGGCGAAGCTGAGGCTGATCTCGGCCTGAGAGCCGGGAACGGTTTGCGCGAAGGCGGGGGCGGCCGCCGACAAACCCAGCATCACCGCAAAAAGTGTACATCTCATTACGATTCGCGCCTCTTTTCGTGAAATTCGGTCCATGGCGTTACAGTTTCTGCTGTGCGGCACATGGGGCCGCCCGTCCGGATATGGACAGGCGGCCCCTTGGTTTCAACTGTCAGTGCAGCGTTTCGGCAAGGCTGATCGACACGCATTGGCTGACATGATCGTCAAATTCCAGCATGCGCCCCGCCGCCTGAATGTCCAACCCGCAGCGCGCAGCCCAATTGGGCCAACTGGCCGGAATGATCCCCAGAACCCGTTTGGCCCCAAGCTGTCGTGCCGAAGTTGTCATCTCGGTGATCAACTGCCCATGCACCCGCGGCCGGATCGCCAGAGGTGTGTCATGGGCCACGAAAACACCGCTCGACTCCCAGACATTCGGATCGACGGGCGCAGAAAAACTCAGCAAATCCGATGGGATAGCTTCCAGAAGCCCCTTTTGCGCGTCTCGGATCGTATAGCTGTAAATGCCGCAGCGGGCCGTCGTGGGTGTCAGGCGAATACCGGCAAGGATCCGCTCCCCCTGATGCACTGCAATCCAGCGGCTCGCCGGGGTATCGTATTGATCATAGTCACCACCGATGGCTTCGGGCAGCTCCCGGCGGTTCTGGAGGGTGAAACTTTGGCGGCGGGCGCGGATCAGGTTTGCCATCAGCTCCCCATGGGTGTGCATATTGGCAAAGGAAAGCGTCGTCGTCTGCATGATGTGTCTCCGGCAGGAAAATACCCTACATCCTGTAGGGCCAGGCCGGCGCGTCAGATCAGGCGATAGTCCTTAGCTCGCTGGATGGCCTCGGCGGTCGTCCGGGCCAGCAAACGCTGACGGGCAGAGTTCAGCCGCACCTTGAGGGCACTTTCAGAGATTCCCAGCCTTGCTGCGGCTGCCGCATGGCGATGGCCAGCGGCAATCAGACGGAGCGCCTCGATCTGGGCGTCGGTCAGGTGATCCGGCGGTTGGGTCACATCATGCAGACGCGTGATGATCGTCTCGGCAAGGGCGACTTCCTCATCCGTGAACTCGCGATCAGCCCGTGCCAGGCCGGAAATGGTGCGTGACGAAACCGGGCCGCAGGAAACGGCCACACCATAGATCAGCCCATGGCGCGCGGCTTCGGCCAGAATGCCGAAAGTGTCAGGAAAGCTGATCTCGCTCCAACGCGTTGCCCCCAACTGGGTAAATCCCCAGGCGATGATCGGGTCACGCATGGCATAGCCATTTTCGGTGTAATGATCCGTCCAGGCCTGTGGATAGGTCTGAAAGGTCATCATCGGCGAAGTGAAGCGGATATGAAGCCCGACAAAATACCCCGACGGCGAGAGCCGGGAGAGATGTTTCAGATCTTTGTCAATGCCTTGCAGGGCGGACATCTGGCGGGGCTTCCACAGCAGGATTCGGCGTCACCGCAACCATAGGGTGCACCAAAGGTGAGTTCCAGCCCTGTGATAGAAACTCGAAGTTTCCGTTACGTTAAGACCACAGTGCCCAACATGAAAAAGGCCCGCCAAGGCGGGCCTTTTCGAAAATGCGTGGGGCAATCAGCCCTCAGCAGCTTCTTCTGCTTCCAAACGAGCGCGGTCAGCAGCGCCTTTGGCAGCGGGATCACGATCCACGAATTCGATGATCGCCATCGGTGCCATGTCGCCATAGCGGAAACCGGCTTTCAGGATGCGGATATAGCCGCCCTGACGGTTTGCGTAGCGCGGGCCGAGGAGTTCAAACAGGCGCGCCACATGCTTTTCGTCGTTCAATTGGGCCGAAGCCTGACGACGGGCATGCAGGTCGCCGCGCTTGGCCAGCGTGATCAGCTTTTCGACGATCGGACGCAGTTCCTTCGCTTTCGGAAGCGTGGTCTTGATCTGCTCGTGCTCGATCAGCGAGCCGGCCATGTTGGCAAACAGGGCCTTGCGGTGTTCGTGGGTGCGGTTCAGACGGCGGTAGCCGCGAGCGTGACGCATGATGATCTCCTAGCGTGTTTTGCTTTGTCTTGCGGCCCTGCGTTGGGGCCACTTCGTTGGGGCAGGATTGCCCGTTCAGGTCGATAACGATCCCCCGGATCGTTTTCTTCCCTTCACTCCCCTCCATCGAGGGCATTGCCGGGAGACCTTGCGGCCCCCCGAAACCTTAGAACTGGTCTTCGAAACGCTTGGCCAGATCTTCGATGTTTTCCGGCGGCCAATCCTCGACATCCATCCCGAGGTGCAGACCCATGCCCGACAGCACTTCCTTGATTTCGTTCAAGGACTTGCGGCCGAAGTTCGGGGTGCGCAGCATCTCGGCTTCGGTCTTCTGGATCA
>CALKAA010000129.1 GCA_937983495.1 uncultured Gemmobacter sp.
CCACCGAGATCTACACTCTTTCCCTACACGACGCTCTTCCGATCTCTTTGCCGCGCATCGGCTGCACATATTGCAGCGCCATATCCCAGGGGAAGAAGATCCAGGTGTCCTGGCTGACCTCGGTGATATAGGTGTCGACCTGCGGTTTGCCGTGGGGTTTGGCATATACGGTGGCGAAATGCGCCTTGGGATAGAGGCGGCGCACCAGTTCCAGCGTCTTGCCGCTATCGACCAGATCATCGACGATCAGAATGCCGGTGCCATCGCCCATCAGATCGGCTTGCGGGCTTTTGGTGACCACCGCCTCGGCCTGGGCCTGATGGTTGTAGCTTTTGACGCTGATCGTATCGACCACACGGATGTCCAGCTCGCGCGAAACGATCATCGCGGGCACGAGGCCGCCGCGGGTGATGCCGACCACGGCTTTCCACGCGCCGCCCTCACCCGGCCCCTTGCCATCCAGCCGCCAGGCCAGCGCGCGGCTGTCGCGGTGGATCTGGTCCCAACTGACATGGAAGCCTTTTTCATGCGGCAGGCGGTCGATCATGGTCTGGCCTTTGGATTAGAGGGTTTCGGTCAGGGCTTCGCGCGCGGTCTCGGCGATCAGGCCGAGGCCGAGCAGGCCCAGCAACAGGGCGGCCCCGCGGTCGAGCCAGAGTTTCGCCGAGGCATAGCGGCGGCGCAGCGGCGCGGTGGACATGGCGGTGGTGACCACCACATACCAGAACAGTTCGGTGCCAAGGGCTGTGGCATAGATCGCGGCCTGACCGGCCAGGCTCAGCGGCCCCGGAAACAGCGCCACGATCAGCGAGGAATAGAACAGCGCCGGTTTCGGGTTTGACAGGTTCAGCGCGATGCCGCCCCAGAACCCGGTGCCAAAGCGCGCTTTGGCGGCCTCGGGCATCGGGTGGGGTGCGCTGCGCCACAGGCCCCAGGCCATCCAGAGCAGGTAAAGCCCGCCGAAGATCTTCAGCGCGATGTAGAGCGCGGGCACCAGCTGGAACAGCACGGTGAGGCCCGCCAGTGCGAACAGGCACCAGAGCGAGGCGCCCACGGCGAGGCCGATGCCATAGGGCAGCGCCACTTCGCGCCCACGGGCAAAGGCGGTCTGCATGGCGGCGATGATGGCAGGCCCCGGCGACAGGATCGCCAGCGTCAGCGTGGCGACCATCACGGCAAAGGGGCCTGCCAATGTCAGCATCAGTCTTTCCGCCCGGTGACCACATCAATGTCGGGCGCGTCCACCGCCTTCATGCCGACGACATGATAGCCGGCATCGACATGCAGGTTCTCGCCCGTGGTGCCGCTGCCCAGATCCGACAGCAGATAAAGCGCGGCCTTGCCGACTTCCTCTTGCGTCACGTTGCGGCGCAGCGGCGAGTTCAGCTCGTTCCACTTCATGATATAGCGGAAGTCACCGATGCCCGAGGCTGCGAGGGTTTTGATCGGCCCGGCGGAAATCGCGTTCACGCGGATGCCATCCTTGCCCAGATCCTCGGCCAGATATTTCACCGAAGCCTCCAGCGCAGCCTTGGCCACGCCCATCACATTGTAATGCGGCATCACCTTTTCGGCGCCGTAATAGGTGAGGGTCAGCAGGCTGCCGCCCGGGCCCATCATCGCGGCGGCGCGCTGGCAGACGGCGGTAAAGCTGTAGACGGAAATATCCATCGTCATGGTGAAATTGCCGCGCGAGGTGTCGACATAGCGGCCGCGCAGCTCGGTCTTGTCGGAAAAGCCGATGGCATGGACCACGAAATCAATCTGGCCCCACATCTCCTTGAGACGGGCGAACAGCCCGTCAAGGCTGGCCTCGTTGGCCACATCGCATTCCACGAAAGTGGAGGAGCCGATGCTTTCGGCCAGCGGCTGCACGCGTTTGAGCAGCGCATCCCCCTGATAGGAAAACGCCAGTTCCGCGCCTTGTGCCGCGCAGGCCTGGGCAATGCCCCAGGCGATCGACTTGTCATTCGCAAGCCCCATGATCAGGCCACGTTTGCCCGCCATCAATCCGGTTGCCATTGGTCCCTCACAGTCCTGTGGTCTGGCGTGCAGGTTTAGGCCATGGCGGGCCGCCTCGCAAGGGCGGGCAGGGAAGTCGGGGCGAGGCTGTTTCATGGCTTGCAAGCCCTCTGTCAGAATGCGACGTTTGACGCAAAGGTGACAGGCTGTGCGGGGCGTGACCTCGCGGCTGGCTGTGCAGGAGACATGATGGATCGTTCAGGCATTTTTGCAGGGCAAGACCCCTTCAGCCTTGCGCGGGATTGGCTCGCGGAGGCTGAAAGGACCGAACCCAATGATCCCAATGCGATTGCACTGGCCACAGTGGATGCGCAGGGTTTGCCGAATGTGCGCATGGTGCTGTTGAAGGAAATCGAACTGTCAGGCACTGGCGGCGGCGCTTTCGTGTTCTATACCAATTATGACAGTGCCAAAGGGCAGGAGTTGGCGGCCAGCGGCAAGGCGGCGTTCGTGATGCATTGGAAATCCTTGCGCCGTCAGGTGCGGGTGCGCGGTGAGGTGAGCCGGGAGGAGGGCGCGCAGGCGGATGCCTATTACGCCAGCCGTAGCCTGCAATCGCGGCTTGGGGCCTGGGCTTCCAAGCAAAGCCAGCCGCTGACCTCACGCACCAGCCTGATGGCAGAGGTGGCAAAGGTCACGGCGATGAAGGGGCCGAATCCGCCACGCCCGCCTTTCTGGGGGGGCTTTCGAATCCGGCCGCTGGAGATCGAGTTCTGGGCGGACGGGGCCTTCCGGTTGCATGATCGCTTCCGCTGGTCGCGCGCGAACCTTGCCGATGGATGGAATGTGGAGCGACTGAGCCCATGAATTTCACGCTTCGTGAAATGAATGGCGCAGTTTTCAGAGGTTTTCCGCTTGAATGCGGCGTCTTATTGGCCGATTGAACTTGAGTGAAGGGTCAAACTGGGGAACGGCTCTGACATGTCAGAAGAAGCAGAGGCCATGCCGCATGAGGTGCATGGCAAAGTGAAATGGTTCGATCCTGCAAAGGGGTTCGGCTTCATCCTCGCGGATGAGGGCGGAGCAGATATCCTTTTGCATGCGAATGTGTTGCGCAACTATGGGCAAAGCTCGGTTGCGGATGGCACGGGGATCACGGTCAAGGTTCAGAATACGCAGCGCGGGGTTCAGGCGGTCGAGGTGGTGCGGATCGAACCGCCCGTCGGGGTCGCCTTCCCGCTGGGAGAGGATCAGGCTTTGGCCACGCCCGAGGAAATCGCGGCGCGGCCTTTGGAGCCTGCACGGGTCAAATGGTTCGACAAGGGCAAGGGCTTTGGCTTTGCCAATGTGTTCGGCCGGCCCGAGGATGTGTTCATCCATATCGAGGTGTTGCGGATGTCCGGTTTTGCCGATCTGGCGGCGGGCGAGGCTGTGTGCCTGCGCATCATCGAGGGCAAGCGCGGCCGCATGGCGGTTCAGGTGGTTTCATGGGAAGCTGCCGCGCGCAAGTAAACCTGTGGGCGGGGGCGGCCTTGGCCGCCCTCACGCTCTTTCCGGCCGCGTCAGTGGCCCAGACCGCATGCGATCCTGCGCAGCTGGATCTGCGGGGGCCTTTCGGGCAGGCCCGCTTTCACGTTGAAATCGCCGATGACAGCGCCGAGCGCGCCAAGGGGTTGATGTTCCGCGAGGCCATGGCCTCGGGGGCGGGCATGCTGTTCGTGTATGACCAGCCGCAGCCGGCCGCCTTCTGGATGAAGAATACGCTGATCCCGCTGGATCTGATCTTTGCCGATGCGCGGGGCGTGGTCAGCCATGTGCATGCCAATGCCGTGCCGGGCGATGAGACGCCGATTCCGGGCGGCGATGCGGTGCAATATGTGCTGGAGATCAACGGCGGGCTGGCGGCGCGGCTGGGCATCGCACCGGGGGCAGAGATGCGCCATCCTGCCATCGCAGGCGCGGCCTGGGCCTGTCCGGCAGGGTGAAATCGTTGAAACCATGCGCCGAATTGCCCTTTCCTTTGTCGAAGCAACGGGCTAGAAGGCGCGCAGTCGGGGCGTAGCGCAGCCTGGTAGCGCGACGGTTTTGGGTACCGTAGGTCGCGAGTTCGAATCCCGCCGCCCCGACCACTTCCCTTATTTGGCAAGACCGATCCACCGCGCCTAGCATGGCTGCCGGGAGGATTTTGCGATGGATCAACAGGTCACTGGCGGCTGCGTTTGTGGCGATTTGCGGGGGGTGGCATATGGCCCGCCGCTGCGGGTGGGCATGTGCCACTGTCTGACCTGCCGCAAGCATCACGGCGCGCTGTTTCATGCCTCGGCGATCTTTCCCGCTGCGGCGGTGACGGTAACCGGCCCGCGGCAGGCCTATGAGGGGCGGTTCTTCTGCCCGCGCTGCGGCTCATCGGTGTTTTCGCAAAGTGGCGCAGAGATCGAGCTGCATCTGGGCAGCCTTGATGCGCCCGACCAGTTCCGCCCGAGCTATGAGCTTTGGACGATCCGCCGGGAAAGCTGGTTGCCGGAGTTTGCGGATATGCAGCGTTTTGCGCGGGATCGGGCCGATCCGGCAGCGGGCTGAGGGGCGGCACTTGCCGGGGCAGGGGGCGGCGGCTAGGCTGTTGCAAACGCAAGGAGATTGCCATGATGCGCTGCCTTTCCCTGTGCCTGCTGCTGGCGGGCGTGCCCTTGGCCCCGGCGCAGGCCCTGACCGCGGAGGATATCATCACCGAGGCCCGCGCCGATTGCGCCAGCTTTGACAAGGGTGAGATGACGGTGATGGAGGGGGCGGTGCAGGAGGTGGAGCTGACCGGCTCTGCCCCGGCCGAAGTTGTGGTGGACTGGTCGAAGTTCAACTGCTCGACCGCTGCGAGCCTTTGGGGGGGCACGGGCGGGCAGAGCATGAGCTTGCTGACCAATGGGCAGCGGCAGGATTGGCTGGTGCTGGGCTGGCAGGTGGTGCAATTCGGCCAGCCGGTCTTGTTGCTGCAACTGCATGGCACCGAATGCGGCGGCTCTGGCGCGCAGGCTTGCGTGGAGGCGCTGGTCTGGGGCGGCGAGCGCTTTCTGTCTGTGCGCGCAGCGGGTGGCCAGTAAGTGCCCGCCAGCCCCGCGATCCGGCTGCATCTGCCGCGTCACATGCTGGACGATCCGGCGCGCCGTCCCGCCTTTTATATGCGGCTGGCACGCGGCTTGCAGGCACTGGGCGCGCGGGTGGAGTGGCACCACCGGGATGCCGACAGGCTGCGGCGCGGAGCCGAGGGCGGCCATGTTGATCTGGTTCATGCCACAGCCATTGGGCGCGCGCAGGCGCTGACCTTGGGCGTGGCCTATCTGGACCGCTTTCAATATATTGACCCTGAAGGAATTTTCTTTGAAAGCTCGACCGCGCGCGCGCGCTTCCGCCCCGAGGCGATCCCGCAGGATCAGGCGCAGCGCTTTCTGGCCGATTTGCAGGCGGCCTATGTGGTGCCGCGCCGGTCGCGCCATGTGCAGCCCGAGGCCGTGACACCGTTCTTCGGCGGCCATATCGCGCTGTTCCTGCAAGACCTGTCCGACCCGGTGCTGCGGGCGCGGCACATGACGGCGGAGCAGATGGTGGCGGCGGTGCTGGCGCATCGCGAGGGGCGCGCGGTGGTGATCAAGCCGCATCCGCGCAATCTGGGGGCCGAGACGCTGGCCTTGCTGGAGGGCTTGCGTGACCTGCCGGGCGTGACGGTCAGCCACGCCAATCTGCATGACATTCTGGCCGGGGCGGCTGTGTCGGTGTCGCTCTCCTCCTCGGTCGGTCTGGAGGGGATGCTGCATGGCGTGCCGGCGGTGTTCTTTGGCGCATCAGACCTGCATCACAACGCGGTCACGGTGCGGGCGGCAGAGGAATGGCCGCAGGCTCTGGCGCAAGCCCTGGCGAAGGACTGGCCACATGCGGCGTTTCTGCTGTGGTTCCTGCGCCGCCGTAACATTGACGCGCGCCGTCCCTTCATGGCGCGGGTGCTGGAGCGGATTGCGGCAGCGGGCGGCGATCTGGCGACCCTTGGCCTGCCGGCAACACCGCCCCAAGGCTTTCGGGTGTAACCCCGATCACACCAGTTCCTTCACTGCCTCCATCGCCACATAGGTCGAGGTCGCGGCGACATGGGGCAGGGCGCTGAGGCGTTCGGCCAGCACGCGGCGGTAATCGGCGATATCGGCGGTGCGCACCTTCAGCAGGTAATCAAAGCGGCTGGCGATCATGTGGCATTGCTCCACCTCCGGGATGGCGCGAACGGCGCGGTTGAAGGCCTGAAGCGCGGCCTCGCGGGTGTCGGACAGCCGGACCTCCACAAAGGCCACATGCGCAAGGCCCATGGCGATGGGATCAAGCATGGCGCGGTAGCCCGCAATCACCCCGGTTTCCTCCAGCCGTTTCAGCCGCGCCTGCGTCGGGCTTTTCGACAGGCCGATGCGTCGGGCAAGGTCGGTGGCGGTGATGCGCCCTTCGGCGGCCAGCACACGCAGAATCGCTTCATCGTAGGAATCAAGGTTCAGGCGGGCGGAAGACATGGCAAACTTTCATCAATAAAGTCGATTCGGCTGTATCATGCCATATGATCGGGAAAAGCGCCCGTGGCTTCCGCGCTATTCTGATGAAAATATGGAGGGATGCCATGAGCGCTGGTGCCATGACCGCTTGGACGGTGATCGAAACGGGAAGCCTGCGGGATGAGGCGGCGCTGGTGCACGCGCTGATCGCGGAGGCCGGGCTTGATGCGGCGGCGCGCGCGCGGATCACAGCGGGCGGGGCCGAGCTGGTGCGCCAGATCCGCAATTCGACCAAGCCGGGGTTGATGGAGGTCTTTCTGGCCGAATATGGCCTCTCGACCGATGAGGGCATCGCGCTGATGTGTCTGGCCGAGGCGCTGCTGCGTGTGCCGGATGCCGAAACGATGGATGCGCTGATCGAGGACAAGATCGCGCCCTCTGACTGGGGCCGCCACTTGGGCAAGTCGGCCTCGAGCCTTGTCAATGCCTCCACCTGGGCCTTGATGCTCACCGGCAAGGTGTTGGACGAGCGCGAGCCGGGCGTGGTGGGCCATCTGCGCGCCGCCGTCAAACGGCTGGGCGAGCCGGTGATCCGCACCGCCGTGGGCCGCGCCATGAAGGAAATGGGCCGCCAGTTCGTGCTGGGCGAGACCATCGAGGCCGCGATGAAACGCGCCCGCGAGCTGGAGGCCAAGGGCTATACCTATAGCTATGACATGCTGGGCGAGGCGGCGCGCACCGAAGCCGATGCGCGGCGCTATCATCTGTCTTACTCCAAGGCGATCACCGCCATCGCGGCGGCGGCTTCGGGCGGTGATATTGGTGTGAACCCCGGTATTTCGGTAAAACTCTCGGCGCTGCATCCGCGCTATGAGGTGGCGCATCGGGCGCGGGTCATGACCGAGCTGGTGCCACGCGTGCGCGCGCTGGCGGGCTTGGCCAAGGCGGCGGGGCTTGGCTTCAACATCGACGCCGAGGAGGCCGACCGCCTGCAACTCTCGCTGGAGGTGATCGAGGCGGTGCTGGCCGATGAAAGCCTGGCCGGGTGGGATGGCTTCGGCATCGTGGTGCAGGCCTATGGGCGGCGCGCGGGCGCGACGCTGGATTGGCTCTATGCGCTGGCCGAGCGGCTGGACCGCCGCATCATGGTGCGGCTGGTGAAGGGTGCCTATTGGGATGCCGAGGTGAAGCGGGCGCAGGTGATGGGGCTGGACAGTTTCCCGGTCTTCACCCGCAAACAAGCCACCGATGTCAGCTATATCGCCAATGCGCGCAAGCTGTTGCGGATGACCGACCGCATCTATCCTCAATTCGCGGGCCATAATGCCCATACCGTCGCCGCCGTGCTGGATATGGCCGAGGCCGAGGGGGTGCGGCTCGATCAGTTCGAGTTCCAGCGCCTGCATGGCATGGGCGAGCGGCTGCATGACATCGTGCTGACCGAGCGCAAGGCGCGCTGCCGCATCTATGCGCCGGTGGGCGCGCATCGCGATCTGCTGGCCTATCTGGTGCGGCGCCTGCTGGAGAACGGCGCGAATAGCAGCTTTGTGAACCAGATCGTGAATGAGGAAGTGACGCCCGAGGAGGTCGCCGCCTGCCCGCTGACCTATATGGAAGCCGTGGCCTCGGTCGCCAATCCGGCAATTCTGACCGGGCCGGAGTTGTTCGGCAACCGCTTGAACTCCAAAGGGTTCGACCTGACCGATACCGCCGATCTGGCGCGGATCGAGGCGGCGCGGGCACCCTTTGCCGAGACGATCTTTGACGCGCGGCCCCGGCT
>CALKAA010000130.1 GCA_937983495.1 uncultured Gemmobacter sp.
GAGGCCCCAAAGCCGATGCGGAAGAACCGGATGCGCGCATTGGCATTGGCGACGCTTTCGGCAATCAGCGCCATTTCAGGGCCCCGGGTTGCGCCGTCCATGATCAGCAGTTCCACCCCATTGCCGATGGCACCGATGGGGCTGATAAGATCGTGGCAGATTCGCGAGCCCAGAAGGGCGGTCAGGTCAGGTCTGTCGGTCATGCTGTCTCTGTACCACTCTAAGGATTAACAAAGGATGAATACCGGATGAGCCTTGGTCTGAATGCCCTGTTGGAACCCGGAATGATGGTGCGTCATCCGCAGGAACCCGATTGGGGTCTGGGGCAGGTGCAATCGAATATCGGCAACCGGATCACTGTGAATTTCGAACACCGCGGCAAGGTGGTGATCGACGGGCGCGAAATCGCCCTGACGCGGATGTTCGATCTGTGAGGCAGGTTAGGCGATTGGAGGCGTATTGCAACCCCGGATTGCAGGTGCGCGGGCGGGGGCGCGGATGACCGAACAGTTCGAGGTCCGGCTGGCGGCGGATGCCCGCGATCTGGCGGCGGCGCAGCGGCTGCGCTACGCGGTGTTCGTAGAGGAGATGGGCTCGGACGGGCCCTTGGTCGATCACGCCGCGCGGCTGGAGCGTGACGCTTTTGACGAAATTTGCGATCATCTGCTGCTGATCGACCGCAGCCGTGATGCGGCGGCGCTGGAGGATGTGGTGGGGGTCTACCGCCTGCTGCCGGGCGACCGGCTGGCACCGGGGCAGCGCTTCTACTCGGAAGGCGAATATGACCTCGGCCGCCTGCGCGCCTCGGGGCGGAGGCTGCTGGAACTGGGCCGCTCTTGCGTGCATCCCGATCATCGCGGCGGGGCGGCGATGGTGCTGATCTGGAACCGGCTGGCCGATTATGTGCTGGAACGCGGGCTGGAGGTGATGTTCGGCACCGCCTCTTTCCCCGGCACCGATGTGGCGGCGCTGGCGCAGCCCCTGAGCTGGCTGGCGCATCACCACCGCGCGCCCGAGGGCTTGCGTGCCAAAGCGCTGCCGCCGCAGGGCGTGCCGATGGATATGCTGCCGCCCGAGGCGCTGGACCGCCGCGCCGCCATGCAGGCGACGCCCGCGCTGATCAAGGCCTATCTGCGGTTGGGGGGCGTGGTGGGCGATGGGGCCTATATCGACCATGATTTCAACACGACCGATGTGCTGCTGGTGATCGACACGGCGCAGATGTCCTTGAAACACCGGGATTATTACGTCCGGCGTCACGGAGAAACCGCATGAGCAACTGGCAGGATGAGCGTATGGAGGCCCCGCGCATCGGCCCCTTGGGCTATGCCTTGGCGGGCCTGCGCGGGCTGGCGCTGGTGGGGCTGACCTATGGCTGCCTGCTGGTCTTTCTGGTGCTGCGGCTGGTGGAGCGGCCGATCTTTGGCCTGCACCGACCCTGGACGCCCTGGATCACGCAATTCGTCTGCCGCAATGCGCTCAGGATCATGGGCTTTGGCTATGCCCGCCGGGGCAAGCCCTTGCAGGGGCAGGGGGCCATCGTGGCCAATCACGCGGGCTGGATCGACATCTTCGCGCTGAATGCGGCGGACCGCATCTACTTCGTGTCAAAGGATGATGTGGCGGGCTGGCCCGGCATCGGCATTCTGGCCCGTGCCACCGGCACCATGTTCATTGCGCGCAAGGGCACCGAGGCGAAGCGCCAGCAGGAGATGATGGAGGAACGCCTGCGCGCGGGCCACCGGCTCTTGTTCTTCCCCGAGGGCACCTCGACCGATACGCTGCATGTGCTGCCCTTCAAGACTCCGCTGTTTCAGGCGTTTTTCACGCATGGCATGGACCGGGTCTTGCAGATCCAGCCGGTGACCGCAGTGTATCATGCGCCCAAGGGCCGCGATCCGCGCTTTTACGGCTGGTGGGCCGATATGAGCTTTGGCGCGCATCTGGTGCAGGTGCTGGCCACGCCGCGTCAGGGCCGGATCGAGATCATCTTTCACCCGCCGGTGCCGGTGGATGGAAGATGATCTCGATCAGATCGGAAGAGCACACGTCTGAACTCCAGTCACTGACCAATCT
>CALKAA010000131.1 GCA_937983495.1 uncultured Gemmobacter sp.
CCGGAACCGGTCGATGGCCAAGGCCGCGCAGCTTGCCGATATGCTGCAAAGCCTGTTTCCCGGTGCCGACATCCGGCTGGACGCCGGCGAACCGGAAGCACATGACCTTGTCGTCAATGGCACTTCGCTGGGCATGAAGCCCGCCGACCCGCTGCCGGTCGATGTGGGCAGTCTGGCTGAAGGCACGCTCGTGGCAGAAGTTGTCATGCAGCCGGACGTCACGCCGCTGCTTGCCGCGGCGGCGGCAAGGGGGCTTGCGACGCACAAGGGGATCAACATGGTCGAACAACAGGTGAACCTGCTGATCGACTTTCTGAATGGCCGCTGATGGGCAGTCCTGACGGGTTGGAACCGGGACCGCCAGCTTCTCGCCACCGCCACGGTCGCCCTTTCCAGCTCAGCATGGCCGCATCGCCTTTGCCTTTTGCAGGACGTCAGGGCCTGTCGAGCGCGGTCTCGGCATGCAGGGCCAGCGCGATCAGTGACATCTCGGCGGCAGCGCCCGGCGCAACCACCAGACATATCGCGCCAGGGATGGGCACCGGAACAAGACAGTGCAGCAAGGCGTGGCGCAGGGTATTGTCGAACTGATCTAAAAGGAAACCGGAAGGGACGTTTCGAAATGGGAGAGAATCGAGAGAAAGTCTCGTCACTAAACGAGCTCTTCCGGAATGAATACGAGGCACTCTGGGTGCGATCGACTGATGAAGGATGGGCTGGCTACGAGCTATATGAAAATCAAGTTGAGCCTAGCCGATGCGTCTGTAGGATTATTTTCTGCGACGCAGTCGGCCAGTATTTCGTTGAACTCCCGAACGGCGAACTGAAAGCTGAATACGTGTTGAAGCTTCTGGCCGAAATGGCCAAAAAATTGAATGAACCAGTGTTCGGTTGTGAGCACCTAATCAATATCTAAGAATCAAGCGTCGAGTCCGGCCGAGAAGCCATCCGGTACATGTTCGGCAACCCTTAACCCGCCGCAACACCCACAGCCAACCCCTCGATATCCCTCATCCCGCTCCAGAGCCGCGCGTGGCGCAGGCGGAGCCCCTTGCGGCCGCCACCAATCCCCGCAATCCTCCCCTCTTTGCCCCGCAAGGCCTCACCACCCTCGCTGCCCTCGTCTGGGGCCTCCACCCGGCTGTCCTGACCCTCACTCTCCAGACCCGCACGACCGCCGACCTCCGCCTCCTCGCCGGCCTGACCGCCAAGGCGAGGGCCCTGCACCCCACGACAAACGAGGCGGTTCGGCGGGCTGCGCCGCACCGGCACAAGCCGTTGCAATTGAGGAAGGCCTTTCGGCCCAGCGCCCGCCGGTCAGCGACTTGCTTTCTGTCGCGGCCGTTTGGAATAGCGGCTTCAACCGTTCAATCTGCGCATCGGTCAACCTGACCGGTTTGCCTGTCATCGCACTGCCAGACCGGGTGCATGAAACAGGCTGGCCGGGCAACCGCTGGCCGGATGCTCGGCTTGGGGCCTAGAAAAACCCGGCACAAGAACCCTCTGCCAGCTTATGAACTTCGCGCCGCAACCCGGCGTCGATCATATTAGTCTTTGGCCGAGACAGCGGTGCTGCACGAGCCGGGATCGGCACGCCCGCTTGACCCGCATCCACAGAACGGAAGGACGCCTCATGCAGCGCAACCTCATCGGAGGACAAATGGATCCGGGGCAAGACCACGACGCAGCCCGCAGGTTGGCACCGATCCAGCGCGCCGAGGTCTTCGTCATCCAGGCGGATTTTGTGACGCCCTATCGGGTGACCGAAGGGCTGCTGGTCAACACCCGGGCGATCATGTTGCGGTTGACGGACGCAGACGGGGTCGAGGGTTGGGGCGAGGCAAACCCGTCGAAGACCTTCACCGGCGAATCCATCGAGGATGCGGTTGAGGCTCTGCGTGACCTGCTTTTGCCCGCAGTTCTCACCGCGCCACATCCCGAACCGGGGCTGGTTGATGCGCATCTGGATGCTGCACTCGACCGGCAGTTCTGCGCCAAGGGCGCAATCAGCATGGCGTTGTGGGACATTCTGGGCAAGCGGCTGGGCGCCCCGGTCTCTGCCCTTCTGGGCGGTGCGCTGCGCCGGCAGATCGCCGTTCTCTGGCCGCTGAGCAGCGGCACCGCGGATGAGGATATGGCGGTGATCGACACCCGCGCCGCACAAGGATTTTCGCATTTCATGCTGAAGATGGGCTCTGCCCCGGTGGCAGAGGACATCGCCCGGGTCGCCGCGCTGGAGAAACGTTACGGACGCAGCATCCGCCTGATTGCCGACGCCAATCAGGGTTGGGGACGCGAGGATGCCCTGACCTTCGTTCGCGGCGTCGCGGGATCAGCGCTGGAGTTCATCGAACAGCCGCTGGTTCGCGATGACGTCGCGGGCATGGCCGCACTGGCCGCCGAAAGTGCTGTGCCGATCTCGGCCGACGAAGCGGTGATCGGCCTGCCGCAGGCAGCGCAACTGGCGCGGGCAGATGCGGCGCGCGTCTTCAGCTTGAAATCCAGCAAGAACGGCGGGCCGCTGCGGGCGCAAAAGATCGCGGCCCTGGGCGAGGGTTTCGGGATCCAGTGCTACATGAACTCGATGCATGAATTCGGCATTACGCAGATGGCCTCATTCCAGCACGCGACGACAATCCGCAATCTCTTCGACTTCGGCCATGCCTTCATGTCCACCCTGCGGCTGGCCGAGGATCCGACGGATTTCTCGACGCTGATCGACAAGGCCGTGATCACTCTAGATCGGAAGAGCGTCGTGTAGGGAAAGAGTGTAGATCTCGGTGGTC
>CALKAA010000132.1 GCA_937983495.1 uncultured Gemmobacter sp.
CCGGTTTCGCCGGTGCGAATGCGGATCGCCTGTTCAACAGGGCTGACGAAGATCTTGCCGTCACCGATCTTGTCGGTGCGGGCGGCGCTGATGATGGCTTCGATGGCGGTATCCACCATGTCATCCGACAGGATGACCTCGATCTTCACCTTGGGCAGGAAATCGACGACATATTCCGCGCCGCGATAGAGTTCGGTATGGCCCTTCTGGCGGCCAAAGCCCTTCACCTCGGTGACGCTGAGGCCCTGAATCCCGGCCTCTTGCAGGGCTTCCTTCACCTCGTCCAGTTTGAACGGCTTGATGATCGCCTCGATCTTCTTCACTGGCCAACTCCCCCGATAGCGACTGCGGTAACGACTGTGGTAACGACTGTCGCGAACCAGTCACCACTTCCCTGCGCGCGCCACAATCGGCTAGGCTGGTGCTTGCGCTCACGGGCGCTGGAAATTCGCGGATGCGCCTAAAATTTAATCATCAAGCCTGCGATCTGGGCGATTTGAGAACGGAAAAGCCGCAAAAAATGACCGAATTGCTCACCTCTGCCCAAATGCGCGCCATTGAGCGCGCCGCCATCGAATCCGGCGCGGTCACCGGGCTCACGCTGATGGAGCGCGCCGGGGCAGGGGTGGTGGCGGCGATTCTGGCCCAATGGCCCGCCCTCTCGGAGGGCACCCACCGCGCCGTGGTTCTCTGCGGCCCCGGCCATAATGGCGGCGACGGCTTCGTGGTCGCGCGCCTCTTGCACCAGCGCGGCTGGGAGGTGCACCTGTTCCTTTATGGCGACCCGGACCGCCTGCCCCCCGATGCGCGGGTGAATTATGAGCGGTGGCTGGGGCTTGGGGAGGTGACGGCACCTGCCATTTTCGATCCATGGGAGACGGAGGCCGATCTTTATGTGGATGCGTTGTTCGGGATTGGCCTCACGCGCCCTATCGCAGCAGAGGGAGAGGCGGCGCAGGCGTTGGAAGCTCTGGACAATGCGGCGAAACATCACGATGGCAAGCTGGTCGCGATTGATCTGCCATCAGGCCTGTGCGGTGACAGTGGTCGAACCTTGGGGCGCGTATACTGCTCGGATCTGACGGTGACCTTCCATCGCATCAAACCCGGGCATTTGCTTGCAGGAGGCCCAAATCATTGCGGGCGTGTGGCCTGCGCGGATATTGGCCTGCCGCGCAACAGTGCCCGCAAGGTGCTCGGCCGGCCTTATGATCGTGCCCGCCGCATCCGGTCCAATTACAGCATGCTTATTCGGCATGTGGATGGGGAAGATCTCCGCCCGGGATTTTCTGGTGCAGAGAGCATTCTGGACAAGGCCTTTGCCGGGATTTCCGAACACAAGTTCACCCACGGCCACGCCCTCATCCTCTCCGGCCCCATG
>CALKAA010000133.1 GCA_937983495.1 uncultured Gemmobacter sp.
CCGTTTGCGCATCGGGCGGGGAAAAGCGGTGCTTTTCCTGATCCGCCCGACCCCAGCCCTACAACGGCAGCGCCGTGGTCGATTTGATTTCCTCCATGCTCAGCAGCGCCGTCACATTGTGAATTTTCACCTGCGCGATCAGCGATTGGTAAAACGCATCATAGGCCCGCGCATTGCGCACCCGCACCTTCAGGATATAGTCGATGTCCCCTGCCAGCCGATGCGCCTCCAGCACCTCGGGGCGTTCGCGCAGGGTGTGCAGGAACTTGCGCTGCCAGTCGGCGTCATGCTCACTGGTGCGGATCAGCACGAAGAAGCACGCCTCCAGCCCAAGCGACTCCGGGTCCAGCACGGCGGTCTGGCGGATGATCACCCCGGTCTCACGCATCCGCTTGATCCGATTCCACACCGGCGTCTTGGATGAGCCCACCTTGCGGGCGATCTCGTCCAGCGATTGCCCGGCATCTTCCTGCAATTCGGCAAGGATTTTCCGGTCCATCTCGTCCAGACGGGCTGTCATTCTGTTTATCCCCTGATCTTTGGAACTGCATTCCATTTGCGCCCCACAATGCAGCGGTTTTCCTTATCTTCAAGGGGCATCTGGCGCAAAACCGGGAAAATATCCTATATAGAGGCCAGATTTTCCGGCGATGGAGGCTCCGATGGCCCGCTTTACCCCCAAGGTTGTGACCGCGAATGCGCTGATCGAGGGCGATGTGGTCTATCTGACCGCCGATGACCGCTGGTCGCGCCGCCACGAGGAGGCCGAGCTGATCGAGGACGAGGCGCATGGACAATTGCGCCTGCTGCATGCGATGGGGCAAGGCAATCTGGTGGTCGGTGCCTATCTGGCAGATGCCAAAGCTGGTCCCAATGGCCCCGAGCCGACCCATTTCCGCGAAGTGTTCCGCACCCGCGGCCCCTCGAACTACTTCCTCGGCAAACAAGCCGAACTGATCTGACGCGAACCAGAAGAGCCACGCATGTACAGCTATTCCGACTTTGACGAAGCCTTCGTTCGCGCCCGTGTTGCTCAGTTCAGCCAGCAGGTTGAGCGCCGCCTTGAGGGCGCGCTGACCGAGGATGAATTCCGTCCGCTGCGCCTGATGAACGGGCTGTATCTGCAACTCCATGCCTATATGCTGCGCGTGGCCATTCCCTATGGCACGCTGAACAGCCGCCAGATGCGCCAGTTGGCCCATATCGCCCAGACCTGGGACAAGGGCTATGGCCATTTCACCACGCGCCAGAACATCCAGTTCAACTGGCCCAAACTGCCCGACGTGCCGGCGATCCTTTCGGCCCTGGCCGATGTGGAGATGCACGCGATCCAGACCTCGGGCAATTGCGTGCGCAACGTGACCTCGGACCACTTCGCAGGGGCTGCGGCGGATGAGGTGGAAGACCCTCGTCCTTATGCCGAGCTTTTGCGCCAATGGTCTACCGACCACCCGGAGTTCCAGTTCCTGCCGCGCAAGTTCAAGATCGCCGTCACCGGTGCCCCGAATGACCGCGCCGTGATCAAGGCGCATGACATCGGGCTACGCGTGCTGAAAAATGACAAGGGCGAGACGGGGTTCGAGGTGATTGTGGGCGGTGGCCTTGGCCGCACGCCGATGATCGGCCTGACGGTGCGGGATTTCCTGCCTGTGGCCGATCTGCTGCCCTATGTCGAGGCAATCCTGAGCGTTTACAACACCTTGGGCCGCCGCGACAACAAATACAAGGCCCGCATCAAGATCACCTTGCACGAAACCGGCAAGGACGAAATCACCCGCATGGTCGAAGACCGCTTTGCCGAGCTGCGCCCGCTGTTTGGCGGCCATGATCAGGCGCTGCTGGCCGATATCAAGGCCGCCTTCGCGCCGCCCGCCTATCGCAATGCGCCGGTTGACGCTTATGACGCCTTCTACAAGGCCGATCCGGTGTTTCGTGCCTGGGCCGATACCAACCTCGCACAGCATCGCAACGATCAATACGCCATTGTCACCATCAGCACCAAGGCGCACGGCAAGACCCCCGGCGATGCCACGGCCGAGCAGATGCGTGTGATGGCCGATCTGGCCGAGAAATACGGCCATGACGAACTGCGCATCAGTCACGAGCAAAACGTGGTGCTGCCGCATGTCCATAAATCGGACCTGCCCGCCATTCATGCGGTGCTGTCGCAGCATGGGCTGGCCACCGCGAATGTCGGGCTGATTTCCGACATCATCGCCTGCCCCGGCATGGATTATTGCGCGCTGGCCACCGCTCGCGCCATTCCGGTGGCCGAGCAGATCGCGCTGCGCTTTCAGGAACTGGATCTGGAGCATGAAATCGGCCCGCTGAAAATCAAGATTTCGGGCTGCATCAATGCCTGCGGTCACCACCATGTCGGCCATATCGGCATTCTGGGCTTGGATCGCGCAGGCGTCGAGAATTACCAGATCACGCTGGGTGGCGATGGGTCGGAAACCGCGGTGATCGGCGAACGTGCCGGCCCCGGCTTCGCCTATGATGAGATCGTGCCCGCCATCGAACGAATCGTGCAGGCCTATCTGGCCCATCGCGATGGCCCGGCGGAAACCTTCCTGCAAGCCTATCGCCGGCTTGGCCTTGCCCCGTTCAAGGCCGCGCTTTACCCCGCCGAAGGGACACAGGATGCCGCGTGACACTTCGCATGGCCCGCTCGGCAGCGTTGCCGAACGGGTCACCGCGCTGAATGCCCGCTATCGCCATCACGGGGCGACGGCGGTGCTGGAACATGCGCTGAAAGACCCTGATCTGGGGAAGGTGGCGCTGGTGTCGTCTTTCGGGGCGGAATCGGTGGTGCTGTTGCATCTGGTCTCGGTGATCGCGCCGGAAACCCCGGTGCTGTTTGTCGATACCCGGATGCTGTTTCAGGAAACGCTGGATTATCAGCGCGAGCTGGCCGAAAAGCTGGCGCTCTGCGATATTCGCACCATCCGCGCCCATCCGAAAAAGGTGGAGTTTGAAGACCCCGATGGCACGCTGCATCAGTTCAACACCGATGCCTGCTGCGCCGTGCGCAAGGTGGAGCCGCTGGAACGCGCCTTGAAGGATTTTGACGGTTGGATCACCGGCCGCAAACGCTTTCAGGGCAGCACGCGGCAAGAGGTGGAGTTTTTCGAGGCTGAGGGCGAGACCCGCATCAAGGTGAACCCCCTGGCGCATTGGGGCCGTGAAGACCTCGAGGACTACATGGTGAACAATCGCCTGCCCCGGCATCCGCTGGTGGCAAAGGGCTATCCCTCGATCGGTTGCGCACCTTGCACCAGCCCGGTGAAACCCGGCGAAGACCCGCGCGCAGGTCGCTGGCGCGGCAGCCAGAAAACCGAGTGCGGAATTCATTTCATCAATGGCAAGCCAGTGCGCGGCGGCCAAACCTCTGGGGAGAACGCAGCATGAGCGTGATCGTCACCGACAAGGGCTTTTCGCCTGTTGCCGATACCGTGAACCCCGGTCTGGCCGACCTTGGCGCGGGCACGGCGGTCGATCTGGCCCATACCGATGATCCCACCGCTTTGGAGCCGGTGCTGGGGCAGCTTGCGCTGATCCGCATCACCTTTCCGGCCTTCAGCGACGGGCGCGGCTTTACCATCGCCCGCCGCTTGCGGATGATGGGCTACACAGGCGAGCTTCGCGCCCTTGGCCCGGTGATCGCCGAGCAATATGCCATGGCCCGCCGTGTCGGCTTTGATGCGGTGGAAATCCCCGACGCCCTCGCCGCCCGCCAGCCCGAAAGCCAGTGGCAGTTCCGTGCCGATTGGAAGGCCCATGACTATCAGTCGCGGCTGCGCGCCTGATTTCCGGCTTTCCTCGCGCCATCACCTGACATATTCAGGAATTGAAATTCCATGACCGAGCAAAAACCCGTGTCCGAAGTTACCGCCGCCAAAGTCACCCTGCCTGATGCGCAGACCGTCACCTCGGTCAAGCACTGGGCGGATAACCTGTTTTCCTTCCGGGTGACGCGCCCGCAATCGCTGCGCTTCCGCTCGGGCGAGTTTGTGATGATCGGCCTGTTGGGCGACAATGGCAAACCCTTGCTGCGCGCCTATTCCATCGCCTCGCCCGCCTGGGATGAGGAGCTGGAGTTCTATTCGATCAAGGTGCCGGATGGGCCGCTGACCTCCAAGCTGCAACATATCCAGCCCGGCGAGCAGATCATCCTGCGCCCCAAACCCGTGGGCACGCTGGTGCATGATGCGCTGTTGCCTGGTAAACGGGTCTGGTTCCTGGCCACCGGAACCGGCATTGCGCCCTTCGCCTCCCTGATGCGCGAGCCCGAAACCTATGAGAAATTCGACGAAGTCGTCATGATGCACACCTGCCGCACCGTGGCAGAGCTGGAATATGGCCGGCAACTGGTCGAAAGCCTGAAAGACGATCCGCTGATCGGCGAGCTGGTGGGCGACAAGCTGAAATACTACCCCACTACCACGCGCGAGGCGTTCCACCATCAGGGCCGCATCACCGACAACCTGACCTCGGGCAAGGTCTTTGCCGATCTGGGGATCGCACCGATGGACCCTGCCACCGACCGCGCCATGGTTTGTGGCAGTCTGGCCTTCAACAAGGATGTGATGGCGGTGCTGGAGGGCTTTGGCCTGCGTGAGGGGGCCAATTCCGAACCGCGCGAGTTTGTGGTGGAAAAGGCCTTCGTGGGCGACGGCGTATAATCTGCTCCCTTTTCAAGACGTAAAAGCCGCGGGTTTTGCCCGCGGCTTTTTGCTTGCAGCCTGTAGCTGGCACTGGTGCGCAGGCCAAGCCCCACCTGCCCCTGCCCTCAGAACTCCCTGCCCTCAGAACGCATAAGGCCGCCCCGGTTTCCCGAAGCGGCCCTTTCTGACGATCAGGTCAGATCACATGCCAAGCGCGGATTTCACTTGCTTCAGCGCGGCATCCACCAGAGCCGGGTTCTTGGCTGCCCCGTCAACCGCGGCTTTCAGGGTCGATTTGGTTGCATCATCCAGCGGTGCGGCGTCGATCATGCCATTCAGCTTGGCCGCATCGAAATTGGCCGGGTTGAAGGCGTCCACCGTGGTGGCGACGGCATCGGCAGCAGCCTCGGTCGCGTTGGTGGCGGCCTCGGTTGCGGCGGCTGCGGCGTCGGTAGCGGCTTCAGTTGCCGTTGCGGCAGCAGTATTGGCTGCATCGGTGGCGGCAGCCGCAGCGGTGGTGGCAGCCTC
>CALKAA010000134.1 GCA_937983495.1 uncultured Gemmobacter sp.
ATGCGGGGGGCAGCGACCTGGCGCAGGCCCAGAAGAACGCGGGCACCATCACGGGTGATGACCCGGTCGCCTGCGCGCAGCGCCTCCACCGGCAGCGCGCCTTTCAGCGTCAGCACCGGGGTGCCCGCGGTGAGGGCGGTGGTGGTGGCGGTGTCATGCGCCATCGCGCCGAGAACTTCGGTGATCATGGGGTGCGACCTGTTCGTGTTTTGCTTCTGCTCTTTTCGCGGCAGAATATGGCAGGATTGCGCCGGGCGCGAGGTCTTTTTGGCGCGGTCCCTGCCGCAATTGCGGCAAATTGCGGCGCGACCCCGGCTGCATTTTCCGCTCGCATCCCGCGCGGGCCTTTGTTAGAAGGGCGCGGATTTTCCGGGCTTGCGCGGAGTTTTTGCGCATGGCTGGAAGAAAAGCGGGTGTGGCGAAATTGGCAGACGCACCAGATTTAGGTTCTGGCGCCGCAAGGCGTGGGGGTTCAAGTCCCTCCACCCGCACCAGAGATGTGAAAAGGACGGAAACACGCATGCAGGTCACCGAGACCCTGAACGACGGTCTGAAGCGCGGCTACACCATCACGGTGACCGCGGCAGAGCTGGACGCCAAAGTCCAGGCCAAACTGGTCGAGGCGCAGCCCGAGATCGAGATGAAGGGCTTCCGCAAGGGCAAGGTGCCGATGGCCATGCTGCGCAAGCAATTCGGCCCGCGCCTGATTGGCGAAGCGATGCAGGAAGCCATTGATGGCGCGATGCAGTCGCATTTCGAGACCTCGGGCGACCGCCCTGCCCTTCAGCCCGATGTGAAGATGGTGAATGGCGAGGAGTGGAAAGAGGGTCAGGACGTTGTGGTCGAAATGACCTATGAAGCCCTGCCGCCGATCCCGGAGCTGGACGCGTCGAAAGTGACGCTGGAGCGTCTGGTGGTGAAGGCCGAGGCGGAAGCCGTTGACGAGGCGCTGAAAAACCTCGCGGATACCGCGAAATCGTTTGAAGACCGCAAGAAGGGCTCCAAGGCCAAGGACGGCGATCAGGTCGTGATCGACTTTGAAGGCTTCATCGACGGCGTGGCCTTCGAGGGTGGCAAGGGCGAAGCCTATCCGCTGGTTCTGGGCTCGGGCTCGTTCATTCCGGGCTTTGAGGCGCAACTGGTCGGTGCCAAGGTCGAGGATGAGGTCGAGGTCAAGGTTTCCTTCCCGGAAAGCTATGGCGCCGCGCATCTGGCTGGCAAAGAGGCCCTGTTCAAGTGCAAGGTCCATGCGGTGAAGGCCCCGCAAGCCGCCGAGCTGAATGACGAGCTGGCCAGCAAATTCGGCGCCGAGTCGCTGGAGGCGCTGAAAGGCCAGATCGCCGAGCGTCTGGAAGCCGAATACAAGGGCGCTGCCCGCGCCGTGCTGAAACGCTCGCTGCTGGATCAGCTGGATGGTCTGGTGCAGTTCGACCTGCCGTCGAAGCTGGTCGAGGCGGAAGCCGCGCAAATCGCGCATCAGCTGTGGCACGAAGAAAACCCGGATGTGCATGACCACAACCATGGCCATGTCGAGCCGACCGACGAGCACAAGAAGCTGGCCGAGCGCCGCGTGCGTCTGGGTCTGCTGCTGGCCGAAGTGGGCCGCAAGGCCGATGTGCAGGTGACCGATCAGGAAATGACGCAAGCCGTGCTGAACGCCGCGCGTCAATATCCGGGTCAGGAGCGCGCCTTCTTTGAATTCGTGCAGAAGAACGCCCAGATGCAGCAGCAACTGCGCGCGCCGATCTTTGAGGACAAGGTTGTCGATTTCATCGTGGCGGGTGCCAAGGTGAGCGACAAGGAGATCTCGAAAGAGGATCTGCAAAAGGCCGTGGAAGCGGTGGAAGAGCTTTGATCACAGGCTGACAATCATTCGGAAAGGCCGCGCCGCAGGGTGCGGCCTTTTCGATTCCGGCGCTGGATTGTTTCCGAATATACCACCCTGAGGCACCACCCACCGATTGACGCGGGAAGATCACGGCAGGTATTTTCAATTTTAAATGTTTGAAGGTGTGTGAGGGTGTTATGTCTGCGTCTTTGATTGCATTGTTTTCCCTGTTTGGCTTGGCCATGGCGATGGGGGGCTTCGGCGGAAAGGATGATCCCGAGCCGGAGGAACCGACCGATCCGGAACATCTGAACCTCGTCGGCAGCGAAGCGGCCGATACGCTGTCTGGAGAGGACGGCGATGACACGCTGGACGGCGCGGCGGGGAATGATCTGCTGAGCGGTGGCGCAGGCAATGATGTGATCGCCGCAGGCGCGGGCCAGGACAGCTTGTCAGGGGGGAGCGGCAATGACGCGCTCTATTCCTGGGACATCAGCGAATATGATGATTTTCTGGGCTCTGATGACGAGGCTGGCCCGTCGCAACTTTCGGGCGACGATGGTGATGACACGCTTTATGGCATGGTGGTCGGCGACAGCCTGTTTGGCGGCGCGGGGAATGACCTGCTGCTGATTGACGAGGCCAGGATCACCGCAGAGGGCGGCGAAGGCAATGACATCTTCCGCTTTGGTCCGGGCGCAGAATATCTGGATGGCCTCCGTCAAAATGTGACCCTGCGGGGCGGTGCCGGGGATGACCTGCTGGATTTGAACGGCGCTGACCAGGATCTGTTTGGCGATGACGGGAATGATACGATCATCGCCTATTGGGGCGATGGCAATGTCCTCTATGGCGGCACGGGTGACGATGCCCTGTCCCTTGGGGGCGACGGCGGCAGCGGCGGCCTTTATGGCGGCGAAGGCAATGATACGATCACCAGTCGCTCCTCGGGCGACCTTCAGGATGTGGGGGATGGCAACCTGCTTTCCGGCGGGGATGGCGATGACCGGATCGAACAGTTCTACCGTGACGCCAGCACGCTGAGGGGTGGGGTCGGGAATGATACGTTTGCGGTCTGGGATTTCGATTACGACTGGCGGGACGCATGGGACGATGAAGGCTGGGGCGAGGTCTCGGCCCGGGCCATCACGATCGACGATTTCAACCCGGCCGAGGATCTGTTGATCCTTGGCACCGCCGATGGAACGGCCCCGGCTTATCGCATCGAGATGGACAGCGTGGCACGAGAGGCGCGGGTCTATCTGGTTGATCCGGATTTCCAGCCTGACCCGGACTTCCCCGAAGATACCGCTTCGGAATATCTGGCGCTGCTGGTGACGAATATCGACGCGTTTGACGATTCGATGCTGAGCTTTGAACAGGCGCCGGAATAAGGATCAGGCGACGCCCTGCCCGCTCGGGTCGGGGCGTTGCCGCGCTTCGGGGCGCAGCACGGCGAGGCCCGCCGCCACCAGAATCGCGATGCCGACCCAGGTCACCGCATCGGGCCAATCGCCCCAGACCAGCCAGCCCCAGGTCAGGCCCCAGAGCAGGGCGCTATATTCAAAGGGCGCAAGGCTGGCCGAGGGCGCGATGCGATAGGCCTGATTGAGCAGCGTCAGGCCAAGCGCGGCAATCGCCCCGCAGCCCGCCATGAGAGCAAGGTCTGTCAGCGGCGGTGTGACCCAGGGGCGCATGAGGAAGGACAGGCTCGGGTGCAGGCCCGCCACTTCCCAGCCGCCACGGCCAAACAGGACCGACAGGCCAAGCGCCAGCGCCAGAAACACCAGATTGCCGTGAAAGGCCAGCGCGGCGGCGCTGAACTGGCCTTGCAGGCGGGCGAGGATCATTGACAGCGCATAGGCCATGCCCGAGCTGATGGCGAGGATGGCGGCCAGGTCGATGGGCGCGGCATCGGGGCGCAGGATGACCAGCACGCCGAGGAAACCAATGGCCACGGCGAGCCAGCGCGCGGCGCTGACCCGCTCGCCCAGCATCACCACGGAAAGCACCACGATCATCAGGGGGGCCGAGAAGTAGAGGGCGACAGTGGTGGCGATGGGCAGCGCGGGCAAGGCGAGGTAATAGCCGGTATAGGCGGCAAAGCTGACAAAGCCGCGCAGGATCATCCGGGGCCAGCCGGGCGCGATCAGGCTGCGCACCCCCCCGGTGGCGCAGGCCAGCGCAAACAGCAAGGGGGCGGCGGCAAGGCTGCGCAGGACCATGGCCTGATGCAGCGGATACTCCCCCGACAGCCGCTTGAGGATCAGGTCTTGCAGCGAGAACACCGCGATGCCCGCCAGCAGGCAGAGGATGCCCGGCAGGGCGGAACGCGGCGTCATGGGGCACCTCTGGCGGCGGAAGCTGTGGGCAGAGTAGCGCAAGGCCGCGCAGGGGCGCGGCGGTTTGCGACAGGCCACGCCGCAAACAGGTTAGAGGCCGAGGGCGCGGAAGACCCGTGGCAGCGCCTCCGGCAGGTCTTCGGCGATCAGGCCGGGGCCGAAGCTGCGCGCGCATTCCACATGCAGCCAGGCGGCACTGCGGGCGGCGTCATGGGGATCAAAGCCGCGCGCCAGAAGCCCGGTGATGAAGCCTGCCAGCACATCGCCCGATCCGGCGGTGGCGAGCCAAGGGGCCGCGCGGTCATAGGTGGCAGCGTTGATTGCGGCGTCGCCATCGGGGCCGGCAATCACCGTATCGGCCCCCTTGAACAGCACCACGCAGCCCGCCCGCGCGGCGGCCTCGCGCGTGGCGTCCAGCTTGGAATAGGCGGGGCCGGTGGCGGCAGGTGCGGCGAGTTTGGCGGCCAGATCTGGGAACAGCCGGGCAAATTCGCCCGCATGGGGGGTGAGGATGCAGCGGGGGGACAGCAGGGCTGGCCAGTTGTCCATGGCGGCAAGCGCGGTCAGCGCATCGGCATCGAGCACGACAGCAGGCGCCTGCCGCACGGCGGGCAGCAGGTCTGCCGCCCGTTCCCCCCCCAGCCCCGGCCCGAGGCAGAGCGCCGTGATGCGCTTGTCGGCAAGGGCTTCGGTCAGGGCATCGGGCCCGGCAACCTCTCGCAGCATGATGGCAGTGAGCTGCGCGGCATGTTCGGCCATGGCATCGGGCGGGTCACCGACTGTCACCAGCCCTGCCCCGATG
>CALKAA010000135.1 GCA_937983495.1 uncultured Gemmobacter sp.
ACCGGCTGCCCCCCCTCTTTGTAGGACCGGGTCAAGAAGAGATGGTTGTCGTCTTTTCCGTCTAGAAACCTTGGCCGTGCCAACTTTAGGTACTCGTCAAGATCGGCATAGAAACCATCACGGTCAGTCAGCTTGCGGTGATAAGGGCCTGTCTTGAAGACTTCGCTGGTCCCGTTTTTGAACAGTTCGGCCGGGATCGTAAGCTCTGGTTTGCCACCGGCAGCCCACCTGAGGTGGCAATTGGATTTACCGACCGTGATCAGAGGCACCATGCCAACCCTGAGCGCTGTTTGCCCCAGAAAATGCACCAAGACGATTTTGCGCAGAGCTGTTGCATAGTGATAGTTGAGACGCTTGCCTTCTTGGCCGGTTTCCCACTTTCTGAGTTTTGCCTTTCGATCGCGCAGATACTTTAGAATCTGGGTGACCGCTTCCAGTGGATTGTCCATGGCCAACAGATCGGCGATTTGGGATCTGCCATTAACAGGTGCCTGACTCCGGCCCTTGATCCAGGTTTTGCGGAATTTTTGTAAGTCGAGGTGTACCGCTTCAAGCTTCTGATCAGCGCTCAGATCCGCCCAGAGCTGTGTCGTCCTTTTCGGGCAATGGACGACTGTGAGGGCTTGGAGGTTGGACAAGAATGTTGGATGCCTATCGATGAACCCATCCTCTGCAAACATCGCCGCGACTGCAGTCATGCGATCAACAATCGCGCGGCTGATACAAAACTTGGCGCCCATAATTGCGCGGCCGATATCCGTCAAATGCGTGAAGTAAGCTTCCCAGAGCGCGCGCGATCCAGCATGCAGAAGGGATACCGTCTCTGGTTTCAGGCGCAGGTCTGGTGGTGCATTGCTTGAAAGGGCAAAGTTGAAAAAGCCCTCTAGGTGGTTGCAGTAAGATGTTTGCGTGGCCTTGGCGCGTCCGCGCGCGTTCAGGTCATCAATATATTCTGTAAGCTGCTCGACCAGAGCCTCTGGAAAGCTTTCCCTAGCGATACGGTTGGCATCACGCATGCGTTTGCGCGCGCGATCGCCTTCGAAGGCTCCTGAGATGTCGCTGCAAAGCGATGAAATGCGTGACCGAAAGGCCTCTGATGAAAGCTGAAAGTCTTCATCTGTGAGGCGCGACTTCACAGCATCTCGAACGCGCTTTGATCCCTTTCCCCGATACTCTGGCGGAAAATCATCTTGGCGAAAGTGATACCCCGACCCACCATGTGATCGTGTGATGGAGGCAATCAGGGCTTCTGAGGGAAAGCCAAAATGCTCTGCCAGTCGACGCAGCCCTTGGAAGTTTCGGCGATTTGGAAATCGATTTTCATGAAGCCATTTGTGAAGTGCTGGCTGAGGGATCCCTGCGATTTCAGCGGCCTGAGATTGGGAGAGCCCGAAGTTTTCCATGCCCAGACTCAAGAGGTCATGAAATGACATCGCTGTCAGGGCTTCCTGCGTGAAGCTGGCCCCGAGGTCCGCACTTTGCGCGACCCAGTCGTGAAAATTCTCGATGATGTGCAGAACTTGATCCGGAAGATCAAGTAGCTTCTCCTCCGCATCTTTGCGCAACGCGTCGATGATGCCAGAGACGGGTGCGTCGTTCCCATCCTTCGCTCTGCGTCGAATAAGCTCAAAGAGCTCATCGACAAATTTCGTCATGGCTTCAGATTTGAAGCCTAATTTTTTTGCCTCGGCTGGTGCCAAGCTGCGAAAAAGATCGTGGCACTGACCAACTGTCATACGGTCTCGCGCCGGTGGTACATGGATGACTGCCAATCCTAGGATCGGAATGGCCTCCTCGACCTTCACGCGCAGAGCATGTCCCGGTCGGAGAACGCCAAGGCTGACACCGGCCTCTTGGGCCACTTGAGCCGTGCTGAGCCGATTTGGGCGATTGCGATCTGCAGGCAGGGCCTTTTTGTTGGTATCCAGGAAGTCCAAGTACTCTGCGATACGCCTTTGATTTTCAATGGCTTGAGCTCTGGTGTCGTTGCCTACGATGGCGTCAGGGATCGATTTGCTGGGCAAAGGGGGGCGAGTGGCCGGAGGCATCATGAGCACTTTCTCGGTTAACAGAGTCCGTGAGCATTGTATCAATACCCTTTACCATGTAATAGCCTATTCGTTTTATACAATAAATTCTTTTAATTTGCAAAAATAGTAATCTTTTCAATATGATGTTCTATATGTAGAAGACCCGTGAAAGCTTGAATACATGATGAACTCGCGCGGAATTGGCAGTTCTGAGCAAATCTCGTCGGTGACGTTTTGACCCCCAAGCCTGGCAAATTACAGGGTCCAGTGGAGAAGAGGTTGGAGTGCTCAGGGCAAGTGCTCCTCAGCGCTTTGAGAAAATCTGCCCCAGATCTCTAGGGCATTCGAGCGTGCGAATATCGACGGTGGTCAATGGTGGGGGCGTGCCTGGCATGTGAAAATCTCCACCAGCGCTCTGCACTTTGTGCGAATTTCTATTTTGCGTGTGAGATCTGCTCGAGGCAGATGGTCAGTCAGAGCGCTCTTCAGTCACCGTCAGCCCTAACGCGCTTCGCGACATGTTGTGCCGATTTGCCTGAATGGAGGCCCTAAGCCCCCGAAAAGACCCAAGCTTGGCGCAATCGAGGCTGGCGGCGTCTGGTTGTCTCATGCTGAAGCTTGAGGTTTCAGGGGGCTCAGCAACAGTGCGAACGGCCCCTTCAGTTCCAAGACAGATCAAATGGTTACACCCCAAAATCAGCTTGCGAAAAACCATTAAGTCACTGTTTTTCATGTACTTATTTGAAATAATTCTGCCGTAAGAAGTCATTTTCCCCTTGCCATTTGCCCTTCTTCGGCCAACCCTAAGGGCAGAACAGATGGTGTGCAGATGATCCGCAGGCTGACCAATCCCCAACCGCA
>CALKAA010000136.1 GCA_937983495.1 uncultured Gemmobacter sp.
GCCCCTGCTCCCGGACTGAACACCTATGGGGTGCCCGGCCTGCTGGACATGCCCTCGGGTGAGGCCTTGCCGGATGGCTATCTGACCACCTCGATGGCGGGCTTCGGCTCGACCCTGCGCACCACGCTCAGCTTTCAGATCAGCCCGCGCCTCTCCGCCAGCTTCCGCTATACCGGGGTGCAGCACTGGAACCGGACCACCGGCCTCGATAACCAGTTCAACACCTATTACGACCGCAGTTTCGACGTGCGCTATCAGGTCTTGACCGAGGGGCGCTATATGCCTGCGGTCACAGTGGGTTTGCAGGATTTCCTGGGCACCGGCCTGTTGTCTGCGGAATATATCGCCGCCACCAAACACCTTTCGCCGCGCCTGAAACTGACCGGCGGTCTGGGCTGGGGGCGGCTTGGCTCGTATGGCGACATCGGCTCGCCGCTGGGGGATCGTGACCCGGTGGATGTGGGGCAGGGCGGCAAGGTCAACTTTGGCCAGTGGTTCCGCGGCCCGGTCGCGCCCTTCGCCGGGGTGGAATGGCAGGCCACCGACAGGCTGTCGCTGAAGGCTGAATACTCCTCCGATGCCTATGAGCTGGAGGATGAAAGGCGCCGCACGATGGAGTTGAAGAACCCCTTCAGCTTTGGTGCCGAATATCAGGTGAACGAGAATCTGCGGCTGGGTGGCTATTACATGTATGGCTCCGAGGTCGGCTTCTCGGCGCAGTTCGTGATGAACCCCGGTTCGCGCCCGCAGGGTAATGTGAACGATACCGCCCCCGATCCGGTGAAGCCGCGCCCGTCCCGCGCCGCCGACCCCGAAGCCTGGTCGCCGGAATGGGTGACCCAGCCCGATGTCGGCCCGGTGCTGATCGAAAACCTGAACAAGCGCCTGAAAGGCGATGGCTTGCTGGTTGAAGGCATCCGCTATCAGGGCGATACCGTCCGCGTGACGGTGCGCAATGATCGCTACGACGCCGAGGCGCAGGTGATTGGCCGCGTGGCGCGCGCCATGACCAATGTCATGCCCGCCTCGGTCGAGCGGTTCGAGATCGTGCCAGTGGTGAATGGCATTCCGGCTTCGCAAGTGGCCCTGCGCCGGTCTGATGTGGAACGGCTGGAATTTGCCCCCGACGCGGCGGCGCAATTGCGGCATCGCGTGGAGATTGGCGAGGCCGACCCGCTGCGCGGCACGGGCATGGTGATGAACCCCGATCTTTACCCGCGCTTCCGCTGGAACCTCGGGCCTTACCTTCGCGCCTCGCTGTTCGACCCAGAGGCCCCGGTGCGCGCTGAACTGGGGGCGCGGCTGACGGCCAGCTTCGAGGTGGCCCCCGGCCAGGTGCTGTCAACCTCCATCGCGCAGCCGCTGGCGGGCAATCTCGACAAGGGCGATCCGCCCGAGCCGTCGGATTCGCCCAACCCGCCGCCGCGCGTGCGGTCCAATGTGTCGCTCTATGATCAGGAAGGCTCGCCCGCCATTGAGCATCTGACCTGGGCCTGGTATGCGCACCCAACCCCCACCATTCACACCCGCATCACTGCCGGCTATCTGGAGCGGATGTTCGGCGGTGTTTCGGCCGAGGTCTTGTGGAAGCGGGCCGACAGCCCCTTCGGGCTTGGGGCTGAGATCAACTATGTGAAGCAGCGCGACTTCGATCAGCTTTTCGGCTTCCAGGATTATGATACGGTCACGGGCCATGTGTCCGGCTATCTGGAATTCGCCCATGGCTACCATGCGCAGGTCGATGTGGGCCGCTATCTGGCGGGCGATATCGGGGCCACGCTGTCCTTGAACCGCGAGTTCGACAATGGCTGGAAGGTCGGTGTCTTTGCCACCAAGACCGATATGTCGGCCGAGGATTTCGGCGAAGGCAGCTATGACAAGGGGATCATGCTGTCGATTCCCTTCACCTGGTCGCTGGGCACGCCGTCGCGCGATGTGGCCTCTACCACGCTGCGTTCGCTGTCGCGTGATGGTGGTGCGCGTCTGGATGTCGAAGGGCGTCTGTATGAGACCTATCGCGACTATGACACCTCCGGCCTCGATGGCCAGTGGGGGAGGTTCTGGAAATGAGCCGTTTCGCCCTGCGGGCTGCGGCCCTGCTGGCTGTCGCGGGGCTGGCCTTGGCCGCCTGCGGCAATGACAAGGGCGCAGCGCCGGGTCTCAGGGCTGTGAAGGGGGTTGCGGGCGACCTGCTCAAGCGGGGCAAAGACAAGGCCCCGCCCACGCCGCTGACCCGGGAGCAGCTTGCAGGCTTCAACACGCCCATGCTGATGGCCGAGGTCAAGACTGCCAATGTGCTGCTCTATCTGGTGCCTTTTGGCCAGAATGGGGGCGTTGAAACCTGGGCCACATCGGATGACCGCACGCTGTCTTTCCGTGACGGGGTTTTGGTGGCAACGCGGGGCCTTGGCCCCGATATCATGCAATCCGAAGTGCCCAGTCGTGCGCAACTGGCCGCAGGCCGTGGCAGCCATGGCCGCGCCTATTATTACCTTGATGGCGATGACAAGATCCGTCGCCAGTCCTGGTCCTGCACCCTGTCCGATCGCGGGTCGGAGGCCATCACGGTCGTTGGCCTGCAATACCCGACCCGTCATGTGGTGGAGAGCTGCACCGGAGAGGGCGGGACGATCACCAATGAATATTGGTTCGAAAGTGGCGGATATATTCGGAAGTCCAGGGAACTGATCATGCCGGAATGGGGCTATGCCGAAGTGTCTCGGGTGGTTGACAAGCCCTAGGGGCTGCCGCTGCGAGAGGCTTCGTGCCGCTTCTGCTCTGCCATGTCTGTGCCCATCTCGGCGGGGCTGACCGCCGCCGATTGTCCTGATCGCGTCACTACAGCCCACGGGCTGCGGTATATGGCGCGTATGGCAGCGCTGAGTCGCTGCCTGCGCTTTCTGTCATGCGCGCAGGCCAAAGCCGTGTCACCGGTGCAAACCTCCCCGAAGGCGGTCTTGGTGGGCTCACTATCGGCCTATGCGCCGATCAGCCTGCCCTTGTGGCGCATCATGAAGGCTGAAATGCCAGCCATCGCCGTTTTCCACAGGCCGGGATGGCCGCTGCTTTTCTGTTTATGGCATTGATAAATATATGAAAATTCCCGAGAATTCGGACTTTGCCACTTATTTGATAGAAAGTGGGAGACAATCTCTGTGGTAGGGATGCAACACATGGTCCGTCATATGCTGGAGACCCGTGCTGGAAATGGCGCAAAAGTGACCTGTAGAGAGGGGGAGTGAATCGGTATTTTTTCTTTTATATACAGGTGCTTAAGTGTGTTTTCGCGGGCTGGCTCAGAGCTGTCTCGCGTGGTTGACAAGCCCCGGAAGATACTCCTTACTTTCCCCGTCCCGATATGCTAATCCCGTGACAATCCAGTTCAGAATCCATGGAGATTGAAAATGAAAAAAATCGCTGCTCTCGTCGCCCTGTCGTCGATGATGGCTTCGGCCGCTCTGGCCGGTGGCCCGGTTGTGGTCGTTGATGACACCACCCCGGTTGCCGTTGCTCCGGCTTCGTCGGGCTCGATGGGCGCTGGCGCCGTTGTCGCCGGTCTGGCCGGTCTGGCTCTGGTCGCCGCTCTGGTGTCGGACGACGACTCGGAATAATTCAGACCGTCTTCGGACGCCTGAATGGCAGGGCTCGCTTCGGCGAGCCCTTTGCTTTTTCGGCCACCCCTTTCCAGGAGCGCGCCATGGGCCTGATGCGATACCGTTTTCTTCTGCGCTGGAAATCGCGGGTGGCCCGCGTGTTTGTGCGGGCGGGCAATGCGAATATCGGCATGGCGGCAGCGGCGGTGGCGTTTTTCGGCTTTCTGTCCATTTTTCCCGGCATTGCCTTTGTCATCGCGATCTGGAGCTTTGCGGCCAATCCCGATGCAATCCGGCAAGAGATGGAGCTTCTGGCAGAGTTTCTGCCGGCAGATGCCTTTTCCCTGATCAATGCACAGGTCGAGGCGCTGTTGCTGGCCAGTGGGGCAGATCTGGGCTGGGCTACGCTGGTCTCGCTCATGGTGGCGCTGTGGTCGGCACGGGCGGGTGTGCAGGGCATGAACTCGGGCCTGAATACCGTCTGGCATCGCCCGGATCACAGCAGCCTGCGCGGCACCGGCCTTGCGTTGCTGATGACCCTTGTGCTGGTCTCGATCGCGCTGGCGGCGCTTGTGGCGGCCGTGGGCGTGCCTTTGGTGATTGCCCTGCTGCCCCTTGGTCCTGCCGCCTCTATCGCGCTGGAACTGGCCAATACGCTGCTCTCTGCCAGCCTTGTGGTGCTGGGGCTGGCGCTGACCTATCGCTTTGGGCCCAACCGGCATGAAAGCCAGCAAGCGCGACTGCTGACGCCGGGCCTGCTGGTGGCGGTGATCCTGTGGTTTGCGGTGTCACGCGGCTTTGTCGTCTATCTGGCGCATTTCAACACCTACAACAAAGTCTATGGCTCCATCGGGGCCGTGGTGATCCTGATGATGTGGCTCTATCTCAGCGCCTATGCCATCCTGTTCGGCGCGGCGGTGGATGCCGAACGCGCGGCGGTGCCGGAGGAAGGGCTTCCTCCGGTCGCCTGAGCGTGGTCAGTAGTCTTTTTCCTTGAAGATGCCGATGCTGGTTTCTCCCTCGGCCCCCACGCTGCCGCGCAGGGTGACGGTGGGGGTGACATCGAGGTTCAGGTTGATCTTGGCCTTGCCCTCGCCATCCACCTCCACCTCGGTATAGGCGTTTTTCGAGATGTATTTCCCGGCCTTCACCTCGGTCTGGCCTTCGGCATTGGTGCTGATGTCGAGATCATCGAGGCCAAAGCCCTTGCGCAGCTTTGACATGATGTCATCACCGCCCTTGCCCGCCAATGTCGCCACAGCCGAGGCCAGTTGCGCCGCCTGAAAGGCCGAAAGCGCGCTGAGGTCGCGGTTGAACAGCAGCCGCGCCAGCACTTCCTCCTCGGGCAGTTCGGGCGAGGACACGAAGCTCACCTTGGGCGAAGAGGCATTGCCCTCGATCTTCACCGAGCTGGTGATGCCATCGCTCTCATTGGAGGCCAGCACCGACAGCCAGGGGTCAAAATCGCCCTGCATCTGCAATTGCGCCTGCGCGATGGTCAGGCGCTTGCCCAGAATATCCAGCCGCCCGCGCACCAGTTCAAACGCGCCGGAGGGCACGATATTGGCGGTGGTGCCGGTGACGCGCAGGCTGCCGCCCAGTTCCATATCCAGGCCCCGGCCGCGCACGAAAATGCGTTGCGGGGCCGAAATGGTCAGGTCCAGCCCGAAGGGGCGGCTGCTGCCACTGCCACCGCCTGCGGTTTCGGCCTCGGGCACCAGACCGGCGCGTTGGCGGGTCAGGCGCACATCGGCGGGCTCTGCCACATGGCGCAGATCTTCCAGCCCCGCCGCACCGCCAAGGCCGGTGGAGGGCACTTGCAGCTCGGTTTCCTTCAGCAAAATCTCGCCCGCAATCATCGCGCCGCCAGTCAGCGGTCCGCGCACCGACAGATCGCCGTTGACCTTGGTCTGGTAAAGCTGCGGGTCTTTCAATTGTAGGTCGCGCAGGGCCACCGTGATGTCACCCTGATAGGGGGCGGCAAGGCCAGCGCTGCCACCCACGGTGAAAGCCCCGCCCGAGTTCAGCCCGCCTTGCAGATCCAGTTGCGCTCGGCCCCCGGCAAAGCTCACCGCCCCGTTCAGCCCCTCGACCGAGTTCGGCACCGCAGGGTTGGCCAATCGCAGCCCGTTCAGCGTCACCCGCCCGCCCAGCGAGGCAGGCACCAGCGGCCCGTTCAGCCGCAGGTCGATCCCCAGCCCGCCGGACACTGTGGTCGGGCTGACAAAGGCATTGGCCAGATCGGCCTTGGCATTGCCATTGATCGCCAGATCGGCACGGCTGAAATCGGGGGCCATGCGGCCCCTGGTGGTCAGGGCGATGCCGCCCGGCCCATTGGCCGCCAGATCGACAGCGTAGCCATTGCCATCATCGGCCAGCTTGCCGGTGACACTCAGCCGCCCCGGAAATTCCGGCAGCAACAGGCCCAGATTGGCCAGCGCGGCATCCAGCGTCACCTGCCGCTGATTGCCCGCGATGTCGCCCTTGGCGGCCACCCGCAGTTGCGGGTTTTCCAGCGTGGCGCTGTCGATCTTGATCTGCCCGCCTTGCAGCCGCAGGTTCGCCGCCAGACGGCTGTTTCCGGCCAGCAGCCGGTCGGCCTCGGCCTGCCCGATGGCCAGCCCGGAGCCGGTTGCGGTGGCGGTCAGGGTGCCATTTTCCGGCGTGCCCTTGAAGGCGGCCTTGGCCGCCAATGTGCCGCGATAGCCGCCGCCAAGCGCGCGCAGATCGCGGAAAGCCAGATCGGCGCTCAGGTCATGGCCGGCCGGGTCGATCTTGCCGCTGGCCTTCACGCCAAGGCTGGCGGCGTTCACCTCCAGCCGTTGCAGCTGCACCACACTGCCTGCCAGGGTGGCTTCGGCCTGAATGGTGCTGTCGCCCTTCAGCAGATTGTCGGCCTCGGCCACACCGATGGCAAGGCTTTGGCCCTTGGCGTCAAGGCTGACGCGCCCCGCCTCGGGCGTGCCCTGAAACCGGGCCAGCCCGTTCAGGCTGCCGCGATACTGCGGGCCAAGCGCGCGCAGATCGGCAAAGGCCAGATCGGCGGTAATGTCGCTGCCTGCGGTGGCGATGGTGCCCTTGGCCTTGGCCGTCAGGCTGGCGGCGGCAATATCGAGCCGGTCCAGCCGCGTGCCGCTCTCATCGCGCGTCACCACAAGGTCGATGGTGGAGGCACCGGAGAGCAGGCTGTCCACCTCCGCCACCCCGATCTTGAGGCCATTGCCGCGCACCTGCCCCGTCACGTCAAACGCCCCGGTCAGCAGCGCGGTCTGGCCTGCCAGCGTGGCACTGGCGCGGCCCGCAAGCGGCTGGCCTGCCAGATCCGCAAAGCGTGACAGGTCATCGGCGGTCAGATCGCCCGCGCCTGCAAGCGTCAGCGCACTGTCCAGCCCGCCGATCGACAGCTTGCCGTCAAAGCGGTAATCCGGGCCGTTCAGGGTCAGCGCCGTCAGATCGAAGGTCGGCTGGCCTTCCGTCCATTGAAAGGCCACCTGCCCGGTAAGCTGATCGCCAAGCGCCTTGGCCAAGGCCGGGTCGCGCGGGGCCAAGCCGGCCAGCGTGATGTCCAGCAGGCCCCAGGCGTTGCGCGGGGTTGCATCGCGCACAATGGCGCCATTGCCGATGATCCGGGCGCTTTCGGCGGTCAGATCGGCGCGGCTCAGGCGCTGCACCTGCACATTGGCCGTCCAGGCCTCATCCTGCGCCGCGTCAAAGGTGATCACCAGATCGGCGTGATCGACCAGCGTGCGCTCTTCGGTGGTCAGCGGCAGCAGCACCGGCTTGCCATCCAGCCCCAATTGCCCCTTGAGGTCGATCTTTTCCGGCAAGCCATCGGCGGCGAGGCTGAGCGAACCGCCCAGTTCCAGCGCGCGGGTGGTCACCTGAAGCTGGCTCAGGTCCAGCCGGCCATCGGCTCCCTTGGCGCCAATGGCTTGCAGGGCGACCTCGGGGCCAAAGAATTCGGCATAATCGGGGGCAAACAGCGGGGCCAGATCGCCGCCCAGATTGGCGGTGAAGCCAAGCGCGCCCTGCGGCTCATCCGCACCCGGAACCGAGACGCTGACCCGGCCAGCCAGACGCTCCTCGCCATCCGACAGCAGGCGCAGATCGGCGGCGTAATCGTCCAGCGGACCGGTCCCCTTCACCGTCAGATCCACGGCAGGCGTGCCCGGCAAGCCCAGCAGGCTGGCCGCGATACCGCCCGCGCCCTCGCTGGCTTGCAGGTCCAGCGCCAGAACGCGGCTGCCATTGGCATAAGAGGCGGTCAGCGCCAGCTTGCCGGGCGGGCCGCCATCCATCCGGTCCAGCGCCAGCTGCGCCTCGCCCTCGCCGCCCTCCAGCGCCACGGTGGCGGTGATCTGCGCCTCCACCGGCTGCCCCAGCACCGTCGGCCCCAGCGACAGGCGCGGCGTGGCCAGCTTGCCGATATTCACCGAAACCGGCAGGTCCGGCAGCGCAAAGGGCGTGGCTTCCGGCGAAGGCAGGCTGCTATCAGCCTCCGCTTCCGGCAGGCGGGCCAGCACGATTTCCGCCGCCGTCAACTCGTTCACCGAGACATTGCCGGTCAGCAGCGCCGAGCGGTTCCAATCCAGCACCACATCCTTGAGGCTGAGCCAGACCCCTTCATCATCGGCAATGGTCAGCGCCGCGATCCTGGCCTTGGAAGACAACGCGCCCTCAAAGCCGGTGATCGTGATCTTGCGCCCGGCCCCGGAGAGGTTGTCCTCCAGCAGCGCCGTCAGATAGCCGCGATCATCCTCTTGCGCCGTCGCTGGAACGGGCAAGGCCCCGAGGGGGGGCAGGGCGCAGAGGGCAAGAACCATGAACCGTTTCATCAGAATGCCTGCCCGATACCGATATAGAATTGCACACCGTCGCCGGTGTCGATGCTGCCCTTGACCGGGGTGGCAATGTCCACCCGGATCGGGCCAAAGCCTGTGGCATAGCGCAGCCCAAGCCCCGCGCCCGCATGCCATTCGCCAAATTCATCGCCCAGATCGAAGGGGCTGACATAGCCCACATCGGCAAAGCCCACGACGCCGATCTTCGACGTGACACGCGCCCGCACCTCGGCGGTGCCCGCGGCAAAGGCCATGCCGCCGATCTTGTCGCCATAGATGCGCGCGACTTCAACACCAAGCGCCTGATACGGTTGGCCGCGCACCGTGCCACCGCCACCTGAATAGAACAGGTAGTCGCGCGGCGTGCCCAGAATGGTGGCCCCGCCCAGCACCGCGCCAATCTGGCCGCGCGCCGCAAAGGTCACCGGGCGTTCCTCGCCAAAGGTCACATAGGCGCGGCCATCCGCCTTCACCCGCAGGCCGCTATCGGTGATGCCATAGCCCAGGAAGGGCCGGATTTCGCCATCCAGATAATACCCCTTCTTCGCATCCAGCTTGTCATCGCGCGAATCCCATGTGGCACCGATGGGCAGGGCGAAATGCTTGTAAGTATAGGTGTCGAAGAAATCCTCCACCTTGGCATAGCTGTATTCCAGCCCCACCCGCGCTGTCAGCCGTTCCGAGACGAAATGGCTCAGATTGACACCCAAAGTGGCGACATCGGCGGTGAAATCCTCCTCGGCCAGATGGCCGACCTCGGTGGTGAGGCCCAAGGTGGTATCCGGCGTGAAGGTGGCCGGGCGATCCAGCGAGACACCCAGCACATAATCCACCCCGCTGGATTGCGCGCCGATATTGGCGATCTCGGCCTCGACCTTCAGCCGCTCGCCCCCGCCCAGCAGGTTGCGATGCAGCCAGTAGCCCGACAGGTCGAGCCCATCGAAACTGGCGATCTCGGCCCCGATCGAATAGCGCCGGGTCTTTTCCTCGACCACCGTGGCGCTGATATCCAGCAGGTCGGGCGCGCGCACCTGCTCGGCCTCGGTCAGCGAGACCGATTTGAACACCCCGGTGCGGCGCAGACGGTCGGCGCTGCGTTTCAGCAATTCGGGGCTGTAAACCTCGCCCTCGGGCAGGCCCGCGATTTTCAGGATGCGGCGTTCACTCATCCGCTGTTGGCCGGTTACGCTCAGGCTGCCAAAGCGCAGACGCGGGCCGGGGGCCAGTCGCACATCGGCAGAAAGCGTATTCGCCCGGTGATCGGCCACCACATCCTGACTGGCAACCTCGGCCTTGGCATGGCCGACCTCGCGCCAGCCCTCGATGCCCGCCTGCACAGCCTCGCGCACAAGGCCACTTGCGGCGGTCTTGCCTGCGGTAAAATCCTCCGGCAATTCGGTTTCAGGGGCGAGGGGGGCCACCTTGGCCTGCGAGAACTTGAATTTCGGGCCCGGATCAACCGTCACCACCACAGAGCCGATGCGACCGGGCGCATCCAGCGGCGGGATGGTGGCAGCTTCTCGCCCATCCACCAGCACATGCACTACCGGCGAATAATGGCCAAGCGCATAAAGCGTGGTGACCAGCGCGCCATATTCGGCCTGCGCGGCGGCAAACAGATCTTCGGCACCGGTTTTCTCATCGCCCACGGCGGTCAGCAGCGCCGAGGCATTGCGCAGATCGCCCTCCACCTTTTCGGCCGCGGCCCCTTGCACCGAAAAGCGCACAAGATCTTCGGCCCAGCCGGGCTGGGTGAGCATGGAACTGGCAAACAAAAGGGCGGCCAGGCGCCGGGCCGGCAGCAATTGGAACACGAACACGCGAAAATCCCCCGAGGCAGAGTGCCCCGACTATGGCAAATCAGGGGCGCAACCTCAATCCATCGCGAATCGCCAGCGATCAAATCTTGTGTCGATCGCCGCATGATCCCCCATCTATCGCGGTGATACCGCAAACAGCGGCCATAGACGCCGCCAGAGTGAGCGCGTATTCATGCCGTGGGCAAAAATGCACTGGGAGGGCGCGCCATGTATATCGGTCTGGATCTGGGCACATCGGGGCTGAAGGCGCTGGTCATCGACGATGCGCAGCATGTGCTGGCCGAGGCCTCGGCCCCGCTGGAGGTGTCGCGCCCGGCCGAGGGCTGGAGCGAGCAGGCCCCCGCCGATTGGATCACCGCCACCGAGGCCGTGATGGCGCAATTGGCGGCGCGGATCAGCCTTGCTGCCGTGCGCGCCATCGGGCTTTCGGGGCAGATGCACGGTGCCACGCTGCTGGATGCCGCCGATCAGGTGTTGCGCCCCTGCATCCTGTGGAATGACACGCGCAGCCATGCCGAGGCCGCCGCATTGGATGCCCAGCCCGCCTTCCGCGCGATTTCCGGCAATATCGTGTTTCCGGGCTTCACCGCGCCCAAGCTCGACTGGCTGCGCCAGCACGAGCCCGCCCTTTGGGCAAAGGTCGCCAAGGTCTTGCTGCCCAAGGATTATCTGCGCCTCTGGCTGACGGGCGAGCATGTGGCCGAGATGTCGGATGCTGCCGGAACAAGCTGGCTCGACACCGGGGCGCGTGATTGGTCGGATGATCTGCTGGCCGCCACCGGGCTGTCGCGCGCGCAAATGCCGCGTCTGGTGGAAGGGTCCGAAGTGTCGGGCCAGTTGCGCCCCGAGCTGGCCGCCTGTTGG
>CALKAA010000137.1 GCA_937983495.1 uncultured Gemmobacter sp.
TTATCCTTTCACGGCGCCGAAGGTGAGACCCGCCACGATGTGCCGCTGCACCAGCGCCAGAACCAGCGCGGCAGGGGCGAGGGTCAGCATGGCCACGGCGGCCAGTTGCCCCCAGTTGGTGCCGGTGACGGTGACAAACTCGGCCAGCCCGGTGGTGATGGTGCGCGCCTCGACCGAGGTGAGCGTGGAGGCGAACAGGTATTCGTTCCAGGCAAAGACCCAGGTGAGAATACCAGTCACAGCAAGGCCGGGCCGCGCCAGCGGAAAGATCACGGTGGTCAACACGGTGAAGGTGCTGGCCCCATCGACATAGGCCGCCTCGTCCAGCTCGCGCGGGATCGCATCAACAATGCCTTGCAACAGCCAGAAGGCAAAGGGCAGGTTGAACACACAATAGAGCAGGATCAACCCGATCCGCGTGTCAAACAGGCTCCAGTCGCCCAGCTTGATGCCGGTGAACATCAGAAACAACGGCAGCAGAAAGACCGCAGGCGGGGCCATCCGGTTGGTCAGCACCCAGAAGAACAGATTGTCCTTCCCCGCCAGCGGAAAGCGCGACATGGCATAGGCCGCCAGCAGCGCCAGAACCGAGACCAGCACCGCGTTCGAAGTCGCCACGATCAACGAATTGGTCATGTATTTCTGGAAGGTGGGGTTCGCCAGCACGGCGGCGTAATTGTCCCAGGTCATCGCGCTGACATCCAGCAGGAAGGAGGGTTTGCCGAACAGATCGGCGCGGGTGCGCACCGACACAAGGAACATCCACCACACCGGCAGCAGCGTCAGCACCGACATGGCCAGCCAGAACAACACCGTCAGCAGACGGGACTGCAGGAAACCGCGTTTCACCGGGTTTTCTCCTTCATGCCGGTCATGGCGACATAGAGCAGCCAGCACATGACGATGGTGAGATAGAGGGTGATCAGCGACATGGCGGAGCCATAGCCGTAATCGGTTTTCGGAAAGACCACGCGCCAGATATGCAGGCCAATGAAGCGCGTCTCGGCCCCCGGGCCACCGCCCGTCAGCATCCAGACCTCATCGACCGTGCGCAGCGCATCCATCAGGCGGATGAACACCGTGGTCAGCACCACAGGCTTGAGGAAGGGTAGCGTGATATCCCAGAAGATCCGCCATTCGCTCGCGCCATCTATGCGCGCCTGTTCCAGCGGCTCGTCCGGCAGGTTCGACAGGCCCGCCATCAGGGTGAGCGTGACGAGCGGCGTCCAGTGCCAGATATCCATCACCACCACGGTGGCGAAGGCCTGATCGGGGAAGCGCGACAGGATGTAATTCACATCGAACCATTGCTGCATCCAATGCGGGATCGGCCCGAGGCCCGGCACCGTCATCAGTCGCCAGGTGGCCCCCACCGCAATCGGCGCGATCATCAGGGGCAAGGTGTGGATGGTGCGGAACAAGCCTTTCAGCGGCATGTCGCGTAGCAGCATCTTGGCGAGAAAAAACCCGATCACCAGTTGGCTCACCAGCACGAACAGGGTGAATTTCAGCGTCAGCCACAGCGATTTCAGGAACGCCGCATCAAAGACCAGTGCGCGGAAATTGTTCACGCCACTGAATTGCGGGTCGGGGTTCTGGGCAAAGGTGTTCCAATCAAAGAACCCCACCGCCAGAACATAAAGGAACGGCAGCATGCCGGTCACGAAAAGGATGAACAGGGTGGGCGCGATCAGCAGCCAGCCCGTTGTTGTGTTGCGCATGAAGGCCACTCCGGTCTTTCGCGGATAAGGTCCGGCGGGGCGCAGGGAACACCCCGCCGGAGAGAATGGCAGATCGTCAGTTCGCGCCGTAACCAAGTTTGGCGAGTTCTGCTTCTGCCGCAGCCGCCGCCTGATCGAGAGCATCCTCAGGCGTCAGCGAGCCCACGATGGCCTCGTAGATGAAGGGGGCCACCGCTTCGCGCACCTGCGCGTGGAACGGGAAGGCCGGGGCACCTTTGAACAGGTGACCCTTGTCTTTCATCATGGTGAAATAGCCATCGGCCTTGGCATCGACTTCCTTGACCTTCGGATCATCGAAAGTGGCCTGATGCACCACGCGCGAGCCTGCCACCGCCCAATCGGCCTGAACGCTGGGCTGGCCGATGAATTGCAGCCACAGAAGCGCCGCTTCCTTGTTCTTGGAGGAATGCGGGATGCCGAAAGCGCCACCGTCATAGTAACCGACATAGCCCTCGCCCTTTTCGGCGGCTTCCATCACGCCCTCGGCCATCGGCGGCATCGCGACACCCACCTTGCCCACAACGGTCGATTTCTCGGGGTTGGTAGCAACCCACGCGGCGTTCTCGCCGTAAACCCAGCCTTGCGCCGCGCGGCCTGCGGCGAAGGTCGAGGCGACCTCATCCCAGGTCGAGGCGGTGGCTTCCGGCGGTGCGAAATCCAGCAGCCCAACCCAGAATCTCAGCGCCTCCTTGGCCTCGGGCGAATTCATCCGGCCGCCCTTTTCGACGGTGGCCGCGCCCTTGGCGGCATCAATGCCCCAGTCATAGACGCCATAGGTGGGCGCGATGGATTCGAAGAATTCGTAGAAGGCCGCCGGATGGCCGGAGGAGGCCTGCACCGTGGTGCCCCACAGCTCGTCATCCTGGCTCAGATTGGCGAAATATTCAGCATTGTCGCGCCACTGGTCGAAGGTGGTGGCGGGGGCGAGGTCATAGCCATATTTGGCCTTGAAAGCGTCTTTGTGGGCCGGATCTTCAAACAGGTCTTTGCGATAGAGATAGACCTTGATGAAGGCCTCCATCGGCACGCCGAAAATATGGCCATCCTCGCCGCGGAAGTTGTCGATGAAGGTGGTGAATTCTTCCACCTTGAACTCTGGCGCGGCCAGCTCCGGCTTGTCTTGCATCAGCTGGGTCAGATCGACCAGAAAGTCGCGGGCGAGGTAGGAATAGATGATGTCCTGTTCGATATACACAAAGTCATAGATGCCTGAATTGGCCTCCATGTCCTTGATCGCCTTGTCGAACATCTGGTCCCACGAGGTCGTCTCGAATTCGACCTTGATCCCGGTCTTCTCGGTGAATTGCGGCGCCAGCACGTCGCGCACATAGTTGGACGGCGGGGTGCTTTCCGACACGCCGCGAATGGTCACGCCTTGCAGTTTCGCCCCGGCATCCGACCAGAAATCGGCCCGCGCGGGCGCCGCCAAAGCCAGAGCGATCGCCGAAGTGGCGAGCATGAGTTTCAGCATTTCATTCCTCCCATTGGGGCCATCAGCGCGGCCCTGCGCATCCCTTCCGGCCAGCGGGCGCCCTGGCGCCTCATGACCAGCCGAACCTCCGGGGATGGCCACTGGATACATTTGTCATTTGTGATTCACAAGTGTAATTTTTGCAAATGTAATTTTTGATTTTCATTTGTTCCAGGCTAAGGTAATCGGCAGGGAAGACGAGGAGGAGGCAGCATGAACAGCATCCAGACGGATGAGACGGAGGCATTTCTGGCCGAAGTGTGCTGGCACTATTACGTCAATGAGCTGACGCAATCCGATGTCGCCCGGGTGATGGGCGTCACGCGGCTGCGGGTGAACCGGGCGCTGCAAGAGGCCCGCGCGGCAGGTCTGGTGCGGGTAGAGATCGCCTCACCCTTCGTGGCGCGGCTGGAATTGCAGGCAGAGCTGTGCCGCAAGCTGGGGGTGAGCGAGGCGATCTGCGCCCCCGCTGATCCCGAAACCCATGATTACCATGGCCCCGTCGGTGCCGCGCTGGCGCATTGGCTGGAGAAGGGGTTTCGCGAGGGCGCGTGGAAGGCCGTGGGCTTGTCCTGGGGCCTCACCCTGAAAACCGCCATCCAGCGTCTGCCCCGCATGACCGTTGAAGGGCTCGAGGTCGTCTCGATGATCGGTGGCACCTCACAGGGCGGCAGCTTCAATGCCTTTGGCGTCGCCTCGGCCATGGCCGACAAGCTGGGGGCCAATTACTCGCTGTTTTCCGCCCCGATCTACCTCTCGCCCGGAACCGATCGTGCCACCTTTCTGGCCGAAGGGGCGTTTCAGGCCCATCTGGCGCGGCTGCAAACCCTTGATCTGGCGGTGCTGGTGGCGGGCGATGTGACCGAGCGGTCTTTCCTTGTCTCCATGGGCCTGCCAACCGGCGTGACGCCGCAAGACTTACTGGCGGCGGGCGCAGTGGGCGATGTGCTGGGGCATTTTCTGGATGCGTCCGGGGCAGAGATCGCGCATCCGATCAATGGCAGCGCTATCGGTCTTGATCTGGAGGGGCTGATGCGGGTGCCGCAGCGGGTGCTGGCCGCCGCAGGGCAGCACAAGGTCGATGTCATCATCGCCGCCTGCCGGCGCGGGCTGGTGCAAACGCTGATCACCGATGATGTGACGGCCCGACTGATGCTGGAGAAACTGCGGTGAGCCGCCTTGCCATCTTCGATTTTGACGGGGTGATCGCCGATAGCGAGATCATCGCGCTGGCCGAATTGCAGACCTGTCTGGCCGAACATGGCCTGCACCTGTCGATCGAGGCGCTGATGGATCGTTTTCTGGGGGCTTCGCTCGCCAGTATCACTGCCGCCCTGGCCTCCCATACCGGCGCGTCGGTGCCAGAGGGGTTCCGCGAAGCTTGGTATGATCGCCTGTTCTCCCGCTATGCGCGGGAATTGCAGCCGGTGCCGGGCATCCTTGCGCTGTTTGATCGGTTGGCGGCAGCGGGGGTCGAGACCTGCATCGCCTCGGGCAGCTCGCACCGACGGCTGGGGTTCGCGCTTCAATGCCTTGGCCTCAGCGAGCGGTTCACCGGACGCGCCTTCAGCGCCGAAGATGTGGCCGAGGGCAAGCCCGCCCCCGACCTCATGCTCTTTGCCGCCGCACAGCGTGGAATGCCCCCTGAAAGCTGCCTTGTGATCGAGGACGCCACCTCGGGCGTCACGGCAGCGCAGCGGGCGGGCATGCGGGCCATCGGGTTTGTCGGGGGGCGGCATCTTGCACCCTGTGCCCCGCGTCAGGCGGCACGGCTGCGCGAGGCCGGAGCTTTCGCCATCGCGCAAACCCATGCCGAGACGGGTGATCTGTTGCTGGGGCCAAAGGGGTTTGCGGCTTAATCCGCTCCGGTATTGTTGAAAATCCGCTGCTGGCTGTTTTCAAAGGCGGTGGCAAGCCAATCAATCAACTGCCCCGCCATGGGGGATGGCTCACGCCCCGCCGGGGTCAGGATGTGGTAACGGTCTGGCGTTTCCAGACGGTGCCGCCCGATCCGCACCAAACGCCCATCGGCCAGCAAATCCGAAACCAGCGTCGCCCAGCCCAGCGTGACGCCTTCGCCATTCACCGCCGCCTGAATCGCGTCAGTGTAATGATTAAAGCGCAACTGGCTGCGATCTGCCGCTGCAGCCAGCATTCCCTCGCTCCAGCCCACCGCACGCGCCCAAGCCTGCCATGTCAGCCAGGATGGATGCACAAAATCCACCGCGATGCGTGGCAAGACCGCCAGATCCGCATTGGCAGGCGTCAAGCCATGCCGTTCCAGAAAGGCGGGGCTGCATACAGGAAACACTTCCTCCGGGTGACTGGCAAGGCTGCGCGCATCGGGGAATGGCGGGCGGCCAAAACGCACCACAACATCCATCCGGTCACGGCGCAGGTCATGCGTGGCGTCTTCCGCCACCAGCCGAAGTTGAATGCGCGGATGCGCTGCGCGGAAGGCGGGCAGACGCGGCAGGATCCAGAAATGGCTGAAGGCCAGCGTGGCACCCAACGTGACCGTATCACGGTGCAGGGGTTGACGAATGGTTTCGATCATCTCGGCCATGCTGGAGAAAGCCTGCCCCACCGTTCCCGCCAATGCCGCCCCCTGCGGGGTCAGCACCACGCGGCGATTGGCGCGGATGAACAGGGCCGTGTTCAGATCGGTTTCCAGGGCTCTGATCTGACGGCTTACCGCCGCCTGCGTCACCCCAAGCTCTGCCGCGGCCTGGGTGAAACTTCCCAGCCGCGCCGCCGCCTCAAAAGTGGATAGCGCGCTCATCGAAGGGATGCTGCGGCGTAGCGACGGCATGGGGGCGCTCCGGGGCGAAGGGTTGCCACCCTTATGTTCCACATCGCCCGCTGTCAGACAACCGCAGCCAAAAGCAGCTTGATAACCACAGCAGCATCCTTGCCCTTGGGCCAACCGGACTGACAAGAGGCAGCGCTGGTGGCCTTCCCGCAACACACCACACGCCACCACCCCTCATGCGCATGGTTGCAGATCGTGGTCTCAAGCCTTGTGCCCGGTGGACCTTCTCACTTTGTGCGCCTAACCTGCCGGGCGGGAGGAACCAGCCATGACCTTGACCGAAGCCCTGATCCTTGGCCTTGCTGCCTTTGGCGCGGGCATGCTGAACACGGTGGCGGGGGGCGGCACCTTTCTTACCTTTCCAGCCTTGATCTATGCGGGCATCCCGCCGGTTGCGGCCAATGCGACCAGCGCGGTGGCGGTCTTCCCCGGCTATCTGGCTGGGGCCCTTGGGTTTAGGGCTGAACTGGCAAAGATGAACACTGGCCGGCTTGTGCGGCAAGCCCTTGTCACACTGGCCGGAGGACTGGCTGGCGCACTTTTGCTGATGGTGTCGTCAAACGAGGTTTTCTCCAGGATCGTGCCAGCCCTCTTGCTGTTTGCCACGCTGGTTTTCCTGTTCGGAGATCGGCTGCGCGGGCTGGCCGCTGGCCTTGCGGCGGGCGAAGGGGTGTCGGGCACTCTGGGCCTTTTCGTCGTCAGCCTTTACGGCGGCTATTTCAACGGTGGTCTGGGGATCATGCTGCTGGCACTGTTTGCCCTTTGGGGCATGCGTGATCTGCATGCGATGAACGGGCTGAAAAATGGCCTGTCTTTCGTGCTTTCCACCATCTCGGTTGCGGCCTTCGCTTTGGCCGGGCTGGTGGCCTGGCCACAGGCGGCGCTGATGATGGCAGCCTCGGTCGCGGGCGGCTATGCAGGCGCACCCATTGCCCGCAAACTGCCCCGCTGGATGCTGCGCGCGCTCATCGCCGTAGTGGGCTTTGGCATGACAGCAGTCTTTGCATGGCGCGCCTGAGCCAGAATAACGGTCGCGCTGTTTTGGCCATGGCATTTTGTGCTAGGTAGCGGCGACAGGTCATCCGCGCGGACTTGCCGGCTGCGCCGTCCGCGCCTGCCCATCCCGACCAGTAGACATGCGATATCTGGCACACAGGGTGCAGAAGCCTCCCGAATACCAGCCACGCGCGAATGAACGTGCGTTTCAGGCAAATCTGTTTGGCGCAAATTCGAGCCAAGATGATCAGGTTCAGCCGTGGATCGGATCATTCACCGGGGGAAAGCACCGCGCGCCCTGACAGGATGCAGAAGCAAAATCTCAGTTTCACAGCCAGAAAGCCTGTGACGGCCCCCCTTCACACCATCTACGCCACAATCGCTGGCATGGCCCCGGCTGCGAACCAATCCCACAGAAGGTGACATTTCTGCACACTTCACCATCGGCCCAGTCGCTAAGCTGAAAGAGAACCGGTGCTTGCGCCGTCCCCCATCCTGACACCAGCCCTGACAGTTGAAGAGTCACTCATGAACATCCAGCACCCGCTGAACACTGCACCAGACCATCTGCTGATCCCCGATGCCAAGGGCTATTTCGGGGCCTGGGGCGGGCCGATTGACGATCCGCGCGTGGGCGCACTGCTGGCAGAGATCGGTGCCGCGCTGGATATTGCGCTGGCCGATCCCGGCTTTGAGGCCGAAATGGCCCGGCTGCGTGCCACCTATATCGGTCGGCCCAGCCCGGTCTATCACGCCCGCAACCTTTCGGCCGATTGTGGCGGGGCGCAGATCTGGTTCAAGCGCGAAGACCTGAACCATACCGGCGCGCACAAGATCAACCATTGTATCGGCGAGGTGCTGCTGGCCAAGCGCATGGGCAAGAAGCGCGTGCTGGCCGAAACCGGCGCAGGCCAGCATGGCGTGGCGCTGGCCACGGCGGCGGCGCTGCTGGGGATCGAATGCGAGATCCATATGGGCGTGGTCGATATTGCCAAGGAACACCCGAACGTCTCGCGCATGAAGATCCTCGGCTGCAAGCTGGTGCCGGTGTCGCGCGGCACTGGCACGCTGAAGGATGCGGTGGACAGCGCCTTTGAGTCCTACATGCAAGACCCGGAGAATACCTTTTTCGCCATCGGCTCGGTCACCGGGCCTGCGCCCTATCCGCGCATGGTGCAGGGTTTTCAATCGGTGATCGGCACCGAGGCCCGTCGCCAGTTCACCGAGGCCACCGGCACCCTGCCGACCGAGGTGGCGGCCTGTGTCGGCGGCGGTTCCAACGCGATCGGGCTGTTCAGCGGCTTCATCGACGCGCCCGAAGTTGGGCTGGTGGGGATTGAACCCTCGGGTCACGGGTTGGAGACCGACAAGCACGCCGCCACGCTGACGCTGGGCAAGCCCGGCCATATGCACGGCTTCCGCTGCTACATGCTGCAAGACGATGATGGCGCGCCGCTGCCGGTGCATTCGGTCGCCTCGGGGCTGGATTACCCCGGCGTTGGCCCGCAGCATTGCCACCTGAAAGACATGGGCCGCGCCCGCTATGAAAGCGCGACGGATGATGAGGCCTTTGACGCCTTCATGATCCTGTCACGGCGCGAGGGCATCATTCCGGCGCTGGAAAGCGCGCATGCTGTGGCCTATGCGATCCGCCGCGCCCCGCAGATGCGCCCGGATCAGTCGATCCTGGTGAACCTCAGCGGGCGCGGTGACAAGGATATTGATTTCGTCATCCGCAGCCTCGGCCTGTAAGACCGCACCTGTGCAGGGGGCCATACTCCCTGCCGTTTTGACCGGAGGTTTCATGCCGTCAGACATCCCCGCCCCCGACCGCTTCCGCCCCGCCTTGCCCGAGGGTCCACAGAAACAACGGGTCATCATCGCCATCACCGGGGCTTCGGGCGTCATGATCGGCGTGCGTGCGCTGGAATTGTTGCAGCCCCTGCCCGAGGTGGAGACCCACCTGATCCTGTCGCCCGCCGGTTTGCGCACGCTGCGCGCCGAAACCAACCTGCGCCCCGAGGCGGTGCGCGCGCTGGCGGATCATGTTCATCCCTATGGCGATATCGGGGCCGCGCTGGCCTCTGGCTCGTTCCGCACGGCTGGCATGCTGGTAGCCCCCTGCACGGTCAAGACGCTCAGCGGCATTGCGCATTGCTATGATGACAACCTGATTGTGCGTGCTGCCGATGTCTGCTTGAAAGAACGCCGCCCGCTGGTGCTGATGCTGCGCGAAACGCCGCTGCATGCGGGCCATATCGCGCTGATGGATCAGGCCACGCGCAATGGCGCCATCCTGATGCCGCCCGTCCCGGCCTTCTACGCGCGCCCGACGAGCATCGACGACATGATCACCCAGATGGCCGCCCGCGCGCTGGATTTGCTCCATCTGCCGGTGCCTGCGCTGCGCCGTTGGTGCGAACCACTCCCCTGTTAACCCCCCGCAAATGGCCTTCATCGCCCTGTCACAGCCATAAGGCAGGATTTGCGCAACCAATCCTTGTAAAGTTGGCTTCATTTTTCAGCCATAAGGTGCTAGAAGCCAAACCACTCGAGGCCGGATCATGTAGGTCGCGCAGAGGAGATTAATATGGTCAAGGCGTTGCTGATTGATGACGATGTGGAGCTGGCCGAGCTTATGCACGTTGTTCTCACCAAATACAGTATCGACCTTGAAACGGCCCATACGCCAGATGCGGGGCTTAAAGCGCTCGAAAACAACGATTACGACATTCTGCTGCTGGACATCATGCTGCCGCAGGTGAACGGGCTGCAACTGTGCCAGAAGATCCGCTACAGCCATGCCAGCTATCGTGACACGCCGATCATCATGCTGACCGCGCGCACTGACCTGACCGATATGGTGGTAGGGCTGGAGACCGGCGCGGATGACTATGTGAAAAAGCCTTTCGAGCCGCGCGAGCTGGTGGCGCGCATCAATGCCGTGCTGCGACGGGTGGGTGTCAGCGATCCGCGCGAGGCCGAGCCGATGCCTGCGCCCGATCTGGCGGCCCTGGCCCCGACAGGCGGGCAGCGCCAGTTGCATCTGGATGGCAATGTGCTGACCATCGACCCACAGCGCGCGCAGGTTCTGGTGAATGGGGTGCGGCTGACCATCACCTCCATGGAATTCGAACTGATTGCCGCCATGTCGATCACCCCCGGCGAGATTCTCAGCCGCGATGCGCTGCTGGAGCGCGTGCATGGTTCCTCGGTGATCTATACCCGCAGCATCGACGCGCTGATCTATCGCCTGCGCAACAAGATCAAGGATGCGGGCGCGGATGCCGATTTCATCCGCACCGTGCGCGGGCGCGGCTATTCGCTGGTGGGCACGCTGTCGGAACACGCGGCCTGAACCAGCCGCGTGCCCGGTCAGAACAGCGACCGCCGGAAGGCCGGGCGCAAAGGGCTTGGCACCGTGGCATCCACATAGCTTTTGAACACCCCGGCCCCGCCGCGCAGCGCCTGCCACTCCGGCGCTTGCGAGGGGTCCATGCCCATGGGCCGATGGCCGGGCAGCGGGTGGCAATCCTCGGCCAGTTGCGCGCGGGTGGTCATCGCCCACAGCATGTCCTCGTCGCATTGCACGCTCACATCCTCGTCCACAAAGATCACAGTCTTGAGGAAGGGGCAGATGCGCGCCATGGCTTGCGCGGTGGTCGCCAGATCGCGCGGGGCCTCTGGTTTCAGCGCGGCATAAAGCAACAGCATCCCGCCCCCGGCAGGGGCAAAGCGCAAGTCATGCACCCCAAGCGCGGGCGGCAAGGCCAGCGCCAGCGCCAAGGCCCCACCCAGCCCCAGAATGGCCGATTGCTCGCGCCCCGGCCCGATCACCGATTGAAACAGCGCTTCCGGGCGTTGCCGCTGGCCAGTCAGGCGCAGCACATGCAGCGCAGGTTGCCCATGGCCATCATAGCCCAGAAACTCGGGCATCGAACCTGCCAGCGGCGCGCCGGGCAGGGCCTCGGGCACCTGTTCGGCGGTGATCACGCCCTCCAGCACGATCTCGGCCCGCGCCAGATAGGCCAGCCCTTCCGGCGTGCGGGCCAGCGCCAATGGTGCCTGCGCCAGCCCCCCCGCCAGCGCCAGCTTGCCCAGCGGTGCC
>CALKAA010000138.1 GCA_937983495.1 uncultured Gemmobacter sp.
CCTCGCCCTCGATGGCGTGCCTGCCGTGATCCTGTCCGACGCCATCGAGGGCGAGGCGCGCGATGTCGCCCGCGTCCATGCCGCCATCGCCCGCGAAGTGGCGCTGCGCGACCGCCCGTTTTCGCGCCCGGTGGTGATCCTGTCAGGCGGGGAAACCACCGTCACCCTGCGCGGTGCCAGTGGCAAGGGGGGCCGCAACAGCGAATGCCTGCTGGCCTTCGCACTGGCCAGCGAAGGGCTGCCTGTCGCGGCGCTGGCCGCCGATACCGATGGCATCGACGGGTCCGAGGCCAATGCCGGCGCCTTCGCCAGCGGTGACAGCGCCGCCCGGCTGCGCGCCCTTGGCCAAGACCCGGCGGGGCTGCTGGCCGGGCATGACGCCTATAGCGCCTTCGCCGCCTTGGGCGATCTGTTCAGCCCCGGCCCCACGGGCACCAATGTCAATGATTTCCGGGCGATCCTGCTGCGCTAAGGCAGCCATTGCCACAAGTAAACAGCCAGTTCCAACGCCGCCAAAGCCGCGATGACCATGGTTGGTGCCAGAAAGACGGCATGAAACATCAAGGCCTCACGGGTGGGCGGTCCGCGCCGTTTTCTGGCCCCATAGCCCATGCCTTGATGATGGTTCATGCCCGCCTCCCCGGTCTCGTCCCCCGTCTCGCGCCGCGCCGCCATAGCCGCCCGGCGGGGCGCGAGCCTTGACTTGCATCAAAGGGCCACGGCCCGGATGTGCGCCACAACGATTTTTCGACGAAAAATCGTGGTCCTGCCTCCTCTGCCGATCCATCTCTCGGGCATCAGCGGCATTCCGCGATGGACAAGACCATGGCGCAATGCCACAAAACCCTTCGTGTCGCCTGGATGCGGGGAGGAACCGGCACGGAACACCAGACGTCGCAGTCACCCGCGCCCTTGCCGCGCCGGGCCGACCCCGAGGCATGGGGCAGCGGGAACCTCATGGTGTCCCGCCGTCTCGACATGCTCTCCCTGGTGCCGCTGGTGGCCATTGTCGCGCTGGTGGGGCTGGTCACGGCGCTGGTCTGGATTCTCGGGCAGGCCGATGCCGAACGCGCTCGCACCAAGCTGGCCACCGATGCACTCTGGGTAGAACAAACCCTGCGCTTTCAGATGTCGGTGAACGAAGACATGCTGGCCCGCCTCGCCCTTGATGCTGCCGGAGGGGCCTCCACGCAGGCGCTGCAGGCGCGTGCCAGGGTGCATATCGCGGCCAATCCTGAAATGGTCTTTGTCCGCTGGTATGATGCGCATGGCCAATTGGTTGCCGCCGTGCCCGAAGGCGCGGGCGGTGCTGCCGAGGCACGTCTCACCCAGCAGCTCCGGGCCGTGCCCGCCCAGACGGCCCGCCCGATCTTTGGCCCGGTGCAAGGCGGAGTGGCTGCCATGGGGCTGCGCCAGCCCGGTTCGGCGGGCGGAATGGTGGTTGCGGGCATCTCGCTGCCCGTGATGTTGGAGCGTCACATCCCCTGGTGGATCGCCGAGCAATATGCCGTGCGCCTGCTGCCCGCCGCAGGCCAGCCGGGTGCAGCCCATGACACACGGAGATTTGCAGATCGCGCCCTGGCCGAACGGGCCCGCCGCCCTGCCGCCCCCGGCGCGCCACAACACGCCATCAGCTTTGACCCGCCGCTGGCGGGCACCATCTTGCAGATCACCGCTTATGATCGCCCTGCCACCTTTGGCAGCACCGCCATTCTGGCCGCCATTCTCGGGCTGGCGGCCTTTGCCGTGCTGGCGCTGGCGGTGCTGCATCGCAACGCCCTGCACCGCCGCCGCGCCGAGGATCGTCTGCGCGCCGAAATGGCCTTTCGCCGCGCCATGGAAGAAAGCCTGACGGTCGGCCTGCGTGCCAAGGATCATGCGGGCCGCATCCTTTACGTCAACGCCGCCTTCTGCCGCCTTGTCGGGCACGAGCCGGCCGATCTGATCGGCCGTGCGCCCCCCATGCCCTATTGGGCCAGCGACGCGATCGAGGAAACCCTGGCCCGCCAGCGCGCCCTCAACAGCGGCCCGGCCCAGCCGCAAAGCTTCGAGACCCGCTTTCGTCGGGCTGATGGGGCCGAAATCGCCGTGCAGGTCTATGAGGCACCGCTGATCGACGCCGCCGGGCGGCATCAGGGCTGGATGGGGTCGGTGATCGACATTACCGAAGCCAAGCGCGCCGCCCGGACCGCCCGGATGCAGCAGGACAACCTGGCCCGCACCGGGCGGCTGGTCACGCTGGGCGAGATGGCGTCCACCCTTGCCCATGAGTTGAATCAGCCACTTGGGGCCATCGCCTCCTATGCCGCCGGCGTGCAGAACCTGCTGGCTTCGGGCCGTGCCGATCCGGCCTTGCTCACCCCCGCGCTGGAAAAGCTCGCCGTGCAGGCCCGCCGTGCCGGGCTCATCATCCGCCGGGTGCAGGATTTCGTGAAAAAGCGCGAGCCGCAATTGCTGCCGCTGGATCTGGCCGAGGTCGCCACCGGGGCCATGGCGCTGATGGCCGCCGAAGCCCGCGAAATGGGCGTGCGCCTGCATCTGGAAACGCCGCCTGCCGCCGCGCCGGTGATGGCCGACCGCATCCTGCTGGAACAGGTGCTGGTGAACCTGATCCGCAACGGGATGGAGGCCATGGCCGAGGCTGACAGTCGCGCCGAACCCCTCACCCTGCGCTTCGTCATCGAAGAAGGCAGCTTGCGCCTGGATGTGATGGATCGCGGCCCCGGCATCCCGCCGGACCTGGCGGCGCAACTTTTCGACCCGTTCACCAGCACCAAAAGTCATGGCATGGGCATGGGGCTGAACATCTGCCGCTCGATCACTGAAATGCTGCGTGGCAATCTCTCGCATACCCCGCGTGAGGGGGGCGGCACGGTGTTCACCCTGCGCCTGCCTCTTGCGCCTGCCGAACCCGCCCCGCCCAATCAGGAAGAGGTGCCCTATGATCCCGTCCGCTGATCCCGATCTGGCCGTGCATCTGGTTGATGACGAGGAAGCGCTGCGCGACAGCCTTGCCTTCCTCTTTGCCTCGCGCGGGGTGGCAACCCGCGCCTGGCCCTCGGGCGAGGCCTTTCTGGCGGCTTGGCCGCAGTCCGATTGCGGCTGCATCATTCTGGATGTGCGGATGCAGGGCCTTTCCGGCCCGCAGGTGTTTGACCTGCTGACCGAGGCGGAAGGCAGCGCCGCAGCCCTGCCGCCGGTGATCTTCCTCACTGGCCATGGCGATGTGCCGCTGGCGGTGCAAAGCCTGAAAAGCGGGGCCTTCGATTTTCTGGAAAAACCCTTCAACGATGATCAGATCGTCGATCTGGCGCTGGAGGCAATGGCGCGTCATCGTGCCCGCCGGGCCGAGACCCTGGGCCGTGCCGATCTGGCCGCCCGCTTTGCCGCGCTTTCGGCGCGTGAGGCCGAGGTGATGGCGCTGATTCTCGAAGGCCAGCTGAACAAGCAGATCGCTGACCGGCTGGGCATCGCACAGCGCACGGTCGAGGTGCATCGCGCGCGGGTGCTGCAAAAGACCGGTGCGCGCAATTCGGTGGAACTGGCCCGGCTCAAGGCCCTGCTGGATTGACCCTGCCCCTGCCCTCGCCCCTGACGCCCGCAAACCCCGCAAAGCAAAACGCCCGCACCTTGCGGCACGGGCGTTTCAGACCCTTGGGCGTTTCAGACCCTTGTCGGGCGCGCCGGATCAGCGACGCAGGCCCAGACGCGAGATCAGGGACGCATAACGGCCCTCATCCTTGGCTTTCAGATAGTCCAGCAGCTTGCGGCGCTGCGCCACCAGCATCAGCAGACCGCGACGCGAGTGGTTGTCTTTCTTGTGGGTCTTGAAGTGCTCGGTCAGCGTCGCGATGCGCGACGACAGGATCGCAACCTGAACTTCCGGCGAACCGGTATCGCCTTCCTTGGTCGCGTATTCCTTGATCAGGCGGGCTTTTTCTTCAACGGTGATCGACATCGGGATCTCCTTTACGGTTGAGGGTGACGGCACAAGCCGGGATGTCGTCCAGCAGGGCCCATGCCACAACCTCCCTTGCGGGCGATTGCGGATGCGCGGCTTTACCCCGGATTGCGCCATTTGCAAAGCCCGATTCCCGGCGCAACAGACCATTCACCCGCCATCCCGCCCCTGTGCCCCCCTCTGAAAGGCCCGCAGGTCGGACGCTTTTTACCAATCCTCCATAATTCCGCCCCAAGCTGATGGAGAATCCATCGGTTTTATGCCATGCTTCTGGCTAGAGATTTATCAATGACGGCAGGGACTTGCGCGAATAATGGTTAACGCGCCGTGCCTGCTTCGGAGAGAATTCAAGTCGGAGGCGGCTAAGGTGCTGGGATTGATCGGATTGCTTGGGGCGCTGGGGGCCGGGCTGGCTCTGGATGGTCTGTTTGCCCATTCCGGGCGGGGGCAGGAGGAAGATGATTCGCCACCCGACCTCCCGGAGGAGGAGGCGGGCAATGGTGATCTGCTGGATGATCAGGCACCGCCCGTTGCGGAAAATCAGGCAACGCCGGAAAATCAGGCTGTTGATCGCCCCGGCATGGAGGAGGCCGAGCCTGGCGAGAGTGACGAGGATCTGCGCATCGCCTTGGCATCGGCTGACAAGAACGGCGGGGCCGATGACGATATTTTGCACGGTAGCAACGGTATCGACGAGATGCTGGGTTATGGCGGCAATGATACCATCCTTGGTCATGATGGTGACGACCGCCTGAGCGGGGATGATGGCGATGTCTGGTCCACCGGCGACGACCGGATCGAAGGCGGGCGTGGCCATGACACGCTTTCTGGTGATGGCGGCAATGACACCTTGCTGGGCGGCGCGCAGCAGGATGCGATCTATGGCGGTGACGGGCAGGATGTGGCGCGCGGGGGCCTTGGCAATGACAGCCTGTTGGGCGGTGCCGGCGATGACCGGCTGATGGGTGGGCGTGGCGATGACTGGCTGGAAGGCGGTTATGGCAATGATCAACTGACTGGCGGTGCCGGCAGCGATACGCTGGATGGGGCCTGGGGGGATGACACGCTCTATGGTCACGGCGGCAACGGCCCGGATCTGCCTGATTTCCTCAATGGGGGCGAGGGCAATGATCTGCTGATTGCCAGCAACGGCGATTTCCTCTCCGGGGGCGAAGGGGCCGATCTGTTCCGCCTGGGCGACTGGCTGGAGGAGGGCGATGGTGCCCGCATTCTCGATTTCAATCCAGAGGAAGACGCCATTGAAGTGGTCTATGACCCCACGGCTCATCCCAATCCGGTGATCACGCTGAACACCGTCGCAGACAGCCAGGATGTTGCCATCCTGCTGGATGGCTTGCCGCTCGCCATGGTCCAGAACGGGGCTGGTCTCGATCTCTCGGCCATCCGTCTCAGCGCCGCAGCCTGACAGCGCCGGGCCAGAACGGGCCGTGCCAGAACGGGCAGGGTCAGAGCGGGCTCAGTCCAGATTGAACACGCGGCTGGGGTGCAATTCCCCGCCGCGATACTGGCCGACCGCAATCGGCTTGCCCTTGTGGCTGGCCCAGGCTTCATCGCCATAAGCCAGCGAGGCGATCACCATGCCGGGATTGCCATTGCGCAGCCGCACCGCGCCCTCTGCCGTGGCCTCCACCTGCGGCAGATCGGCCAGACCCAGTTCCAGCGGCAGCATCAGCGCGTCAATCTCCGGCGTGCGGGCCAGCGCGTCGATCTGCTCGAGGCTCGCGCCCTTGTCGGCGTCAAACGGGCCAGACCACACCCGGCGCAGCCACGCCACATGGCCCAGGCAGCCCAAGGCCTGCCCCAGATCCCGCGCGATCGAGCGCACATAGCCGCCCTTGCCGCAAACCATCTCCAGATCCACATGATCGGCATCTGGTTTTCCAACGATTTCAAGGCTTTCCACCCAAAGCGGACGCGCCACCAGATCCATTTCCACCCCGTCGCGGGCCAGATCATAGGCGCGCTCGCCATCCACCTTCACTGCCGAAAACTGCGGCGGCACCTGCATGATCTCGCCACGAAACGCCGCCAACGCAGCGCCGATCTCGGCCTCGGTCGGGCGCAGGTCGCTGCGCGCGATCACCTCGCCCTCGGCATCATCGGTGGTGGTCGCCGCGCCCAGCGTCACGCGAAAGCGATAGCACTTCAGCGCATCGGTGATGAAGGGCACGGTCTTGGTGGCCTCGCCCAGGGCCACGGCCAGCACCCCGGTCGCCGCCGGGTCCAGCGTGCCCGCATGGCCCGCCTTCTGCGCCTGAAACGCCCATTTCACCTTGTTCACCACGGCGGTCGAGGTCACGCCCGCGGGTTTGTCGATCACGACCCAACCCGAAACCGCCCG
>CALKAA010000139.1 GCA_937983495.1 uncultured Gemmobacter sp.
AGACGTGTGCTCTTCCGATCTGGGGCCTTCGTCATCGGCTTTCTGTCCGACGGGCTCGTGATCATCGGCGTGTCCTCCTACTGGCAAACCGTCTTCACCGGCGCCGTGATCGTGCTGGCCGTGCTGATGAACTCCATCCAATACGGCACCACTGCGCGCCGGGGCTAAACCGCCCAACCCGAAACCCGCCTGTCTGGCCTGCCCTCCGGCAGACCGTTCAGAAGGGCTGCCTTCACCAAACAGCAAGTAATCAAGGGAGAGAGACTATGCTGAAACTGACCCGCCGCGCGCTGATGGCTGCCGTTGCCGTGACGCCGCTGATGAGCTTTGCCGCCTCGGCCGAAGGGCTCATCACCATCATCGTGAACGACCCGGCGAACCCCTATTGGTTCACGGAAGGTGAAGTGGCCAAGGCCACCGCCGAAAGCCTGGGCTACACCGCCAATGTGGCCGCCCATAAAGGCGACACCAACACCGAAAGCACGCTGGTCGATACCGCCATCACCAACAAATCCGCCGCGATCATCCTCGATCCGGCCAATGCCGATGGCTCGATCGGCGCGGTGAAAAAGGCGGTTGATGCCGGTATCCCGGTCATTCTGGTGAACGCCGAAATCAACCAGGAGGGCCTCGCCAAGGCGCAGCTGGTGTCGAACAACGCCCAGGGTGCCGCCCTTGGGGCCGAAACCTGGGTGTCGATGATGGGCGAGAAGGGCAGCTTCGTGGAACTGTTCGGCAACCCCTCCGACAACAACGCCGCCACCCGCTCCAACGGCTTCACCACCGTCATCAGCCAATATCCCGATCTGGTGCAAGCGGGCAAAGAGGTCGGCAACTGGGACCGCACCCAAGGCTACCAGAAGATGCAATCGCTGCTGCAAGCCAACCCCGATATTACCGGCGTGATCTCGGGGAATGACGAGATGGCGCTTGGCGCGATTGCCGCGCTGAAAGAGGCGGGCAAGCTGGAAGGCGTCACCGTCGGTGGCTTTGACGGCTCGCCCGATGCGGTCGAGGCGGTGAAAGCGGGCGAACTGGCCTATACCGTGCTGCAACCCGTCGCCGTCTTCTCGGCAGAGGCCGTGCGTCAGGCCGATAGCGTGATCAAGACCGGCGCGACCGGCGCCGCGACCGAAAAGCAGCTGTTCGACTGCCTGCTGATCACCAAGGAAAACGTGGACAAATACACCGCCGCCTTCACCCTCTCCGAATAAGGCGCGAACCTCCCTCCTGGGTCGGGGGCCTCCACCCCCGATCCCCCCTGCCTGCGGCGGCTCCCTGCCCGCCGCAGGCTTTTTGCCGCCAATCACCTTGCCTTTGCCCCGCAATCCGCTATCGCAAAGGGGCAGCAGAGGTGCCCGCTCATGACCGAACCCAGACCAGATCCCAGACAGGCCCCCCTCAGCGCGCTGGACGAGCTGCCCGCCGACAGCCGCCACGCCCGCCAGATTGCCCGCCGCCAGTTGATCGCCGAGGCGGTCATGGCCGAGGGCAATATGCGCATCGAGGATCTGGTCGAACGCTTCGGCATCAGCCTGATGACCGCACATCGCGATCTGGACGAACTGGCCAGCCGGGGCCTCTTGCGCAAGACCCGTGGCATCGTCTCTGCCGCGCCCACCAGCCTTGTCGAGGCCAGCGACGTCTACCGCTCGGCCCAGCAATCGGGCGAAAAGCGCGCGCTGGCGGCGGCGGCGGCGGCCCATGTCGAACCCGGTCAGGCGGTGTTTCTCGATGACAGCACCACCGTGCTGCAACTGGTGCCGCATCTGGCGGGCCGGGTGCCGCTCACCGCCATCACCAATTCCATGGGGCTGATGACCGCCCTTCGCCAGATGCGCGATGTCACCCTGCTGGGTCTGGGCGGGCAATATCACAACTGGTGCAACGCTTTCCTCGGGCCGATGACCACCTCCGAGATTCGCCGCCTGCGCGCCGATCTGGTGGTGCTGTCGATGCCCGCGATCACCGATGGCGTGGTGTTCCACCAAAGCCCCGAAATGGCCGAGGTGAAGCGCGCCATGTTCGATTCGGCCCGCCGCCGCATTCTTCTGGCCGATCACAGCAAATTCAGCCGCCGCGCCCTGCATGCCATGGCAAGGCTGGAGGAATTCGACCTGCTGATCGTGGATGAGACCACCCCGCAGGAAACCGTCAGCGAGTTGCGCGCCGCCGGGGTCAAGGTCGAGGTCGCCCCCTCCCTGCCGCAAACCTCACCCGCCTAACCCGGCACCACCGCCGCCTGCACCGCGCCCGCAATCTCGCGCAGCGCCTCGGCCAGCGGATTGCTGCGCCGCCACACCAGCCCCACCTGCCGCATCGGCTGTGGCTCGCGGAACCGCGCGACCGAGACGGCGGCGCTGCGTGTCTCCACTGGCACCGCCATTTCCGGGATCAGCGTC
>CALKAA010000140.1 GCA_937983495.1 uncultured Gemmobacter sp.
ATCGCGGAGCGGTGCAAGGGGGGCGGCGCGACAGGCAGCCCCCCGCCAGTCTCAGGCGAAGGTCAGGAAACGGCCTTCATCAGCGATGAAGGTTTTCTCGGCAAAGCCTGCCTCATGCGAACCGAAGGGCATCTGCGCCCGCAGTTTCCAGCTTGCAGGAACATTGAAGGCCTTGGCGGCGGGCTCATCCGCGATCGGGCTGTAATGTTGCAGCGAGGCCCCCAGATCCGCATCGGCCAGTGCATTCCAGACGGCAATCTGCGCCATGCCCGCCGAATGCTCCGAGAAGGTCGGGAAGGCATCGGCATAAAGCGGGAAGTTCTCTTGCAGGCTTTTCACCGTATCCTGGTCTTCATAGAACAGCACCGTGCCAACCCCTGCGGCAAAGGCCTTCATCTTGGCTTCGGTCGGCGCAAAGGCCTCGGCGGGCACGATGGCGCGCAGGGCATCCTCAGTCAGTTGCCAGAACTGCTCGGACGCGGCGCCGAACAGGATGACCGCGCGCGAGGATTGCGAGTTGAACGAAGACGGAGAGAGGCGGATCGCCTCTTTGATCAGTGCCTCGATCTGGTCATTGGACAGGGTGGTGTTGCGGCCCAGAGCATATTGCGTCCGGCGTTTTTGCAGCGAGGCGATGGTGGCATTGGTCATGGCGAGAGGCCCTTGTGAATGGTTCCCCTCTGATATGCTGCCGCGCAGAAAATCCCGCAATCCCTTGAGATTGTGCATTTCCGCACGGCAGCTGTGCAGGGTTTAGCCTGCTGCCTCCAGCTTTTCCTGCGCATCCAGCCACATGGCCTCGGCCCGGTCCATCGCCTCCATCACCTCGGCGTATTTCTTGTTCCAGACCGCAAGATCGCCCTTGCGGCTGTCCTCATACAGTTCCGGGTCGGCCAGTTTGGCGGCCAGCTTGTCGCGCATGTCGTTGATCTTGGCGAGACGATCTTCGCATTTGCGCACCTCGGCACGCAGGGCCAGCACCTCGTCTCGGCTGGCTTTCTTGGGCTTTTCCACCGGCTTGGCGGGCTTGGCAGGCTCGTCACCCGCCAAAAGCTCGGCCCGGTAGGTTTCCAGATCCTTTTCATAGGGCGTGACAGCGCCGCCCTTCACCAGCCAAAGCCGATCCGCCACAAGCCCCAAAAGGTGCATGTCGTGGCTGACCAGAATCACCGCGCCGGAATACTCGGTCAGCGCCTCCACCAGTGCCTCGCGGCTTTCGATGTCGAGGTGGTTGGTCGGTTCGTCGAGAATGAGAAGATGCGGCGCGTCGATGGTGGCCAGCAACAGCGAAAGCCGCGCCTTCTGCCCGCCCGACAGCCGCCCGACCACGGTTTCCGCCTGATCCGCCATCAGCCCAAAGCCCGCCAGACGGGCGCGCAGCCGGGGCTGGCCTTCTTCTGGGCGCAGGCGCTGCACATGCTGCAAGGGCGTCTCGTCCAGATGCAGTTCTTCCACCTGATGCTGGGCGAAAAAGCCGATGCGCAGCTTGGAATGGCGGTGCAACTGCCCGCCCATCACATCCAGCTTCTCGGCCAGCAGCTTGGACAGCGTAGATTTCCCCTCGCCATTGCGGCCCAGAAGGGCGATGCGGTCATCCTGATCAATCCGCAGGTTCAGGTGGCGCAGAATGGTCTTGTCGCCATAGCCGGTGCTGGCCTGCTCCATATTGATGATGGGCGGCGACAGGGCCTCGGGCGCGGGGAAGGTGAACACCATCTTGCGCGCCTCCTCGGGCGCGGTGATGGGGGTCAGCTTCTCCAGCATCTTCACCCGGCTTTGCGCCTGCACGGCCTTGGAGGCCTTGGCCTTGAAGCGATCCACGAAACTTTGCAGATGCGCCCGGCGAGCCTCGACCTTCTTGGCCTCGGCCGCCTGCACGGCGCGGCGCTCGGCCATCTGGCGGGCGAACTGGTCGTATCCGCCCTGCCAATAGGTCAGCTTGCGATTGTCCAGATGCAGGATGCCCTGCACGGCGCGGTTCAAGAGGCCCCGGTCATGGCTGATGATCAGCACGGTATGGGGGTATTTCTGGAGGTAGCTTTCCAGCCACAGCGCGCCTTCCAGATCGAGATAGTTGGTCGGTTCGTCCAGCAGCAGATAGTCGGGCTGGGCAAACAGCACGCCCGCCAGCGCCACCCGCATGCGCCAGCCGCCCGAGAAATCGGAACAGGGGCGCAACTGCGCCTCGGCATCAAAGCCAAGCCCGCGCAGGATGGCCGAGGCGCGGCCCTCGGCGCTCCAGGCGTCGATATCGGCCAGACGGGTCTGGATCTCGGCAATCCGGTGCGGGTCGGTGGCGGTTTCGGCTTCGGCCATCAGCGCCGTGCGCTCGGTATCGGCCTGCAACACCGTGTCGATCAGCGAGGTGGCCGAAGACGGCACCTCTTGCGCCACGCCGCCGATGCGGGCGCGGGCCGGGATCGAGATTTCGCCGCCCTCCAGCGCCAGCTCGCCGCGGATCAGGCGAAACAGCGTGGTCTTGCCCGCGCCATTGCGCCCGACAAGGCCAACCTTGTGGCCGGTGGGAATGGTGGCCGAGGCCCCCTCGAACAGGGGGCGGCCTTCGACGTTGTAGGTGATGTCATTGATGCGCAGCATGATCCCCCCGCCTTGCCGCAAGGCCGGGCGGAGGTCAACCGCTCACAGCGTCATGCGGGTGCCACCAGCACGGGCAGAGGCGGCAATGGCATGAATCACCCGCTCGATTTTCAGCCCGGCCTCGAAATCAGGCTGCGCCTGCTCCAACCCCGCAATGCCGCGCAAGAGGCGGGCACATTCGATCACCTTGAGGTCATTGAAGCCAAGTTGATGCCCCGGTGCCGGGCAGAATTCACCATAAGGCGGATGGGCCGGGCCGGTCAGGATGGTCTTGAAGCCCTGTTCGGCTTTCGGGCCTTCGTTCTGATACAGGTGAAGCTCGTTCATCCGCTCCTGATCGAAGACGATCATCCCCTTGGTGCCATGCAGCTCGAACCCCAGCCGCGATTTGCGCCCCCAGGCCGAGCGCGAGATCACCATGGAGCCCTGCGCGCCATTGGCAAAGCGCAGGATCACGCTTGCAGCATCTTCGTTTTCCACCACGCCGCGGCCCGTTCCATCGGGCAGGGGGCGGGTTTCATGGATGGTCTGCATATCCGCGATCAGGCTGGCCACCGGCCCCATGAGGCCATGCGCCATGCTGACCAGATGGGTGCCAATGTCGCCAAGCGCGCCCAGGCCCGCATCTTCCAGTTTGGCGCGCCAGGACCAGGGCAGATCCGGGTCGGCCTGATAGTCCTCATCCACCCAGCCGCGAAACTGCACCAGCCGCCCGATCGCGCCGGAATGTGCCAGACGCTGCGCATGGGTGAAGGCGGGGTTGGAGATGTAGTTATAGCCGAGCAGGGTGGTCACGCCCTTGGCGCGGGCCGCAGCCGCCATCTCCTCGGCCTGTGCCAGCGTCAGGGCCATCGGCTTTTCGCACCAGACATGCTTTCCGGCGGCAATGGCCGCCATCGCCATCGGGTGATGCAGACCATTCGGTGTGGTGATTGACACCACATCAATGCGCGGATCGTGAACCAGCGCCTGCCAGTCATCGGTGGCCGCGGCAAAGCCGAACTGATCAGCCAGGGCGCGGGCCTTGTCGAGCGGCGTCTCACACAACAGGCGCAACTCTGGCGTCTCCACAGCTCCGTTGATGCCACCCAGCACCGCCTTCACGTTGCGCCAGGCCAGCGCATGGGCCTTGCCCATGAAGCCCGTGCCGATTACGCCAATTCCCAAAGCCATCGCGGCCTCCTCATGCTTTGCGCTTGGAATATTTGTTCCATGGGTGCTAGGCTGAACGCCGATTGTCAAGGATGAGATCATGCAGAGCGACGATCCGGTCATGCCAGAGCCACCTCGCAGCATCGACGCCTTCCGCGCAAGGCTGGTCGAGATCGCACCAGGCCTGCCGAAGCGGTTGCGCCAATGCGCCGATCATATTGCCGCCAACACCGAACGGATCGCGGTGTCTACCGTGGCGGAACTGGCGGCAGGGGCCGATGTGCCCCCTTCGGCGCTGATGCGCTTTTGTCAAATCATGGGGTTCTCGGGGTTTTCCGAGATGCAGAAGCTGTTCCGAGACGCCTTCACCCCCGGCTGGCCGGATTATGCGACGCGGCTGAAAAACCTCAAGGACAATGGCAACGGCAGCCCGGCGGCCCTCTTGGCCGAGTTCGTCGAGGCTGGGCGTGCCAGCCTTGAGGCCCTTGCGAAAACGGCAGATGAGGCCGCATTGAGCGAGGCGGTCGAGGTGCTGGCACGGGCCGAAACCGTGCATGTCGTGGGGTTTCGCCGCGCCTTTCCCGTGGCAAGCTACCTGACCTATGTGTTTGAAAAAATGTCCGTTCCGGCCATGCTGCATGATGGTGTGGGCAAGCTGGATCACCGCCATGCGCTGCGGGCGGGCGATGCCATTCTGGCCATCACCTTCGCACCCTACAGCGAAGAGACCCTGACCCTTGCCGCCGATGCAGCGGCACGGGGCCTGCCGGTCGTGGGCCTGACCGATCACCATGGCAGCCCCTTGGCGCGCCATGCTGGTGCCGTTTTGACCGTGCCCGAGGTGGATTTCGGGGCCTTCCGGTCACTCTCTGCCACCATAGCCCTCGCGCTGACCCTGGCCGTCGCGGTAGGCTCGCGGCGGAATGAGGCCGGGGCCTGACGGGCCTCGTTTTGGCTGCCCTGCCTGAAAGGCACAAATTCCCGCTTCCCCCCTCGCAAAAAATGGAATAAAAATTCCAAAAGACGGTAACCCGAATCTGGTTGCCGGAGGGGGGAGGCTTGAGATGAAGACGCTCGACGTCATCACCATTGGCCGCGCGTCGGTCGATCTTTACGGCGCGCAGATCGGTGGACGGCTGGAGGACATGGGGTCTTTCCAGAAATACATTGGCGGCAGCCCCTGCAATATGGCCGCCGGAACTGCCCGCCTTGGCCTGAAATCGGCGCTGATCACCCGAGTGGGCAATGAACATATGGGGCGCTTCATCCGCGAGGAACTGGCGCGCGAAGGCGTCGATGTGCGCGGTGTGACCACCGACCCCGAGCGTCTGACAGCGCTGGTCTTGCTGGGCATCCGCGACGAAGAACAGTTTCCGCTGATCTTTTACCGCGAAAACTGCGCCGATATGGCGCTGTGCGAGGATGACATCGACCCCGCGCTGATCGGCGACAGTCGCGCGGTGGTGGCGACCGGCACCCATCTTTCCAACCCGAAAACCGAGGCCGCCACGCTGAAGGCGCTGCGCCTGGCCCGCGAAACCGGGGCACAAACGGCGCTGGACATCGACTATCGCCCCAATCTTTGGGGGCTGGCGGGGCATGGGGCTGGCGAGAGCCGGTTCATTGAAAGCGCCGCCGTCACCGCCAAGCTGCAATCGACGCTGCATCTGTTCGACCTGATCGTCGGCACCGAGGAGGAGTTCCACATCGCGGGCGGCACCACCGATACGGTCGCGGCGCTGCGGGCGGTGCGGGCTGTTTCCGGTGCGACGCTGGTGTGCAAACGCGGCGCTGCGGGGGCCGTGGCCTTTACCGGCGCGATCCCTGACAGCCTGGATGAGGGCGAAACCGGCCCCGGTTTCCCGATCGAGGTGTTCAATGTGCTGGGCGCGGGCGATGGCTTCATGTCGGGGCTGCTCAAGGGCTGGCTCGATGGTGAAAGCTGGCCGGTCGCGCTGAAATATGCCAATGCCTGCGGGGCCTTCGCGGTCAGCCGCCATGGCTGCACCCCGGCTTACCCCAGCTGGACCGAGCTGCAATTCTTCCTGAACCGCGGCGTGATCGAACCCGCGCTGCGCAAGGATGCCGCGCTGGAGCAGGTGCATTGGGCAACCAACCGCCACAAGGACTGGTCCACCATGCGGGTCTTTGCCTTTGACCACCGCATGCAACTGGAGGCGATGGAGGGGGCCACCCCGAAAAAGATCGGCTCTTTCAAGAAATTGTGCCTTGAGGCTGCGCTGAGGGTTCAGGATGGCCGCCCCGGCTATGGCATCTTGTGCGACAACCGCTTGGGTCGGCGCGCGCTGCATGCGGCCTCGGGGTCTGGCCTGTGGATTGGGCGCCCTGTGGAGTGGCCGGGCTCGCGCCCGCTGGCTCTGGAACCCGAACTGGGCGCGGATTTCGGAGGCTTGCAGGAATGGCCGCTGGAAAATGTCTGCAAGGTTCTGTGCTTCTATCACCCCGATGACACGGAGGCGATGAAGGCCGAGCAAGAAGCCGTGGTGCAGCGCCTGTTCCAGGCCTGCCGCCGCAACCGTCTGGAAATGCTGCTGGAAATCATCCCCTCGAAGGTGGGGGCGGTGGATGATGACACCTCGGCCACCATCATTCAGCGGTTCTATGATATTGGCGTTTACCCGGATTGGTGGAAGCTGGAGCCGTTTACCACCGATGCGGCCTGGGCCAAGGCTTGCGATGCCATCACTCGCAATGACCCGCATACCCGCGGCATCGTGGTTCTGGGCCTTGATGCCCCGGCCGAGCAATTGGCGGCCAGTTTCGCACTGGCGGCTCGGCATGATCTGGTGAAGGGTTTCGCTGTCGGCCGCACCATCTTTGCCGAGGCCGCGCGGCAATGGCTGGCGGGCAGCATCTCGGACGCCGAAGCCGTGGCCGATATGGTGGCCAAATACGAAAACCTCTGCCGGGTCTGGGACGCGGCCCGCGCCAAAAAGGAACTGGCAGCATGACGACGATCCGCCTGACAGCCGCGCAGGCCATGGTGAAATGGCTCTCGGTGCAGATGACCGAAGAGGGCGAACGGTTCATCGAAGGCATCTGGGCGATCTTTGGCCATGGCAATGTGGCCGGGATCGGCGAGGCCCTGTATCATGCCAAGGACAGTTTCCCCACATGGCGCGGCCATAACGAACAGACCATGGCGCATGCTGCAATCGCCTATGCCAAAACGCACAAGCGGCGGCGGGCGATGGCGGTCACCTCCAGCATCGGGCCGGGGGCGACCAATATGGTGACCGCTGCGGCGCTGGCGCATGTGAACCGCCTGCCGGTGCTGTTCATCCCCGGCGATGTCTTCGCCAATCGTGCCCCCGATCCGGTCTTGCAGCAGATCGAGGATTTCGATGATGGCACCGTTTCGGCCAATGATTGCTTCCGCCCGGTCTCGCGCTATTTCGACCGCATCTCGCGCCCGGAACATATCCTGACGGCGCTGCCGCGTGCGCTGCGCGTGATGACGGACCCGGCGAATTGCGGCCCGGTTTGCCTCGCCTTCTGTCAGGACACGCAGGCCGAAGCCTATGATTATCCGGCGGATTTCTTTGAACCGAAAGTCTGGTTCATCCGCCGCCCCGAGCCTGACCAGCGCGAGTTGGAGGCGGCAGTGGCGGCGATCAAGGCGGCGAAAAAGCCGCTGATCGTGGCGGGGGGCGGCGTGATCTATGCGCAGGCCGAGGCCGATCTTCTGGCATTCGCGCAAAAGCACAACATCCCCTTTGTGGAAACGCAGGCCGGCAAGGGCGCGATTGACTGGGAGTATGACCTTCATTTTGGCTCGCCCGGCGTGACCGGCACGGGGTGCGGCAACAAGCTGGCGGCAGAGGCCGATCTGGTGATTGGCGTTGGCACGCGGTTTCAGGATTTCACCACCGGAAGCTGGACGGTGTTTTCGGCGCCGGGTCGCAAGATCCTGTCGATCAACATTCACGGCTATGACGGGCAAAAGCGCGGCGCGCAGCCCTTGATCGCAGATGCCAAGATCGCGCTTGCCAGGCTGACGGCGGCGCTTGGCGACACCCGCTTTGCCGACCCGGACTTCGGCGCTCGCAAGGATTGGTTCGCCACGACGGACAAGCTGCTCGCGGCCCCTGACACCAATGCGCTGCCAACCGATGCCCAGATCATCGGCGCGGTGACGCGCGCGACCGGCAAGGATAGCGTCATCATGTCGGCGGCGGGCACCATGCCCGGCGCGCTGCATGTGTTGTGGCGCGCGGCGGCGGGCGGCTATCACATGGAATATGGGTTCAGCTGCATGGGCTATGAGGTCGCGGGGGCCATGGGCATCAAGATGGCCGCACCCGAAAAACATGTGGTCTGCATGGTCGGCGACGGCTCCTATATGATGGCCAATAGCGAGCTGGCGACGGCGGTGATGATGGGCACTCCCTTCACTGTGGTGCTGACCGACAACCGGGGCTACGGCTGCATCAACCGGCTGCAACAGGGCTGCGGTGGCGCGCCGTTCAACAATATGCTGGATGACAGCTATCATGTGAACGCCGCCCAGATCGACTTCATCGCCCATGCGGGCTCCATGGGGGCGATCACCCGCAAAGCAGGGTCGGTGGCCGAGCTGGAGGCCGCCATGGCCGAGGCGAAGGGCGCGAGCCTGCCAACCGTGATCCTGATCGAAACCGATGCAGGCCCCGGCACAGGTGCGGGGGGCACCTGGTGGGATGTGGCGGTGCCCGAGGTCTCGGACCGTCCGCAAGTGAACGCCGCGCGCGAAAAATATGAACAGAACACCGCCCGTCAATGGCTGGGCAACTGAGGTCAAGATCATGATTCAATTCGGAACCAACCCGATCGCCTGGGCCAATGACGACGATCAGACGATCGGTGCCAATATCCCCACCGCCCGCATTCTGGACGAGGCGGGCCGTCAGATCGGCTTTGATGGCATTGAAAATGGCCATCGCTGGCCGGATGAGCCGGAAGCGCTGCGTGCGCTCTTGGCCGACTATGGCCTGAAATTCATCTCGGGCTGGTATTCGACCGAACTGCTCGTGCGGTCGGTCGAAGATGAGATCGCCGCCTGCCAGCATCACTTGGCCAAGCTCAAGCACAATGGCTGCAAGGTGATGATCGTCTGCGAAACCTCCAACGCCATTCATGGCGATGCGAAAAAGCCGGTGAACGCGCGCCCGGTTCTGTCGGCCGAAGATATGGTAGGTTTCGGGGCCAAGCTGGAGGCTTTCGCCGCCTATCTGGCAGGGGAAGGCGTCACGCTGGTTTACCATCACCATATGGGCACCATCGTGGAAAGCCCCGAGGAGATCGACGCGCTGATGGCGGCGACCGGGCCGCATACCCATCTGCTGTTTGATGCCGGCCATTGCGCCTTTGGCGGTGGCGATCCGGTGGCGGTTCTGGCCAAACACGCGGCGCGCGTGCGCCATTTCCATGCCAAGAACATTCGCCCGGCGGTGACAGCCAAGGTGCGGGCGGAGGGCTGGAGCTTCCTGCAAGGGGTTGTCGGCGGGGCCTTCACCGTGCCGGGCGATCAGGAAGGCGGGGTCGATTTCGCGCCGCTGCTGAAGATACTGGCCGATCACAAATATGATGGCTGGATCGTGATCGAGGCCGAACAGAACCCGGATGAGCGCAACCCGCTGCTGTATCAGACGCTGGGTCTGGCGACTCTGAAGCGGCTGGCGCGGGAAGCCGGTCTCGTCTGAGATCGGCGGAAGCGGGGGTTTCACACCCCCGCGCCCCCGTGGGATATTTTGGAACAGATGAAAGGTAGGCCGATGAGCCAGCTTTTGCGCAAGCCCTTTGGCACTCATGGCAAGGTGCATGAGATCACGCCGCAATCGGCGGGCTGGCGTTATGTCGGCTTCTCGCTTTATCGGCTGCGCGCGGGTGAGGTGGCGGCGGAAGCGACCGGCGCAACAGAAGTCATCCTTGTCATGGTCGAGGGCAAAGCGGCGATCAGCGCTGCCGGGCAGGATTGGGGCGTGCTGGGCGAGCGGATGAATGTGTTTGAGAAAACGCCGCCGCATTGTCTTTATGTGCCCAATGCGCAGGAATGGCGGGCCGAGGCCACCACCGATTGCGTGATTGCAGTCTGTGCCGCGCCGGGCAAGAGCGGCCATGCAGCACGCAAGCTGGGGCCGGAGGGCATTACGCTGACGCAGCGCGGCAAAGGGCCGAATACCCGCTGGATCAACAATATCGCCATGGAGGCCGAAGATGTGGCCGACAGCCTTTTGGTGACCGAGGTGTTCACACCGGCCGGGAACTGGTCGTCCTACCCGTCGCATCGTCATGATGAAGATGATTTCCCGAGGATCACCTATCTGGAGGAAACCTATTATCACCGCCTCAATCCGGCCGATGGCTGGGCCATCCAGCGGGTCTATACGGATGATGGCACTCTGGATGAGACGATGGCGGTGAAGGATGGCGAGGTGGTCCTGGTGCCGCGCGGGCACCATCCATGCGGGGCACCGCATGGGTTCGAGCTGTATTACCTGAATGTCATGGCGGGGCCGCGCCGGGCCTGGCGGTTCCAGACCGCGCCCGAGGTGGAAAGTGTCATCGCCCGCGACACCTGAATGGTTGCACAGCCCTTCAGGCCTTGGCAGAACAGGCCTGTCGGAATGGAGGGCGCGCGATGCAGGATCTGGAACTGGCGATGGCGGCAGTGCCTTTGCCGATGCTGCATGTGGCGTCCGATCAGCGGATCACTGCGGCCAATGCAGCGGGGACAGAGTTTTGCGGCAATGCCGCCTTGGGCCGGCATTTCGGCTTGACCTTCCGCCAGCCTGCCCTGGTGCAAGCGATTGAGGGGGCTCTGGCCGGGGCGCAGATGCAGCGCCTGCGCGTCACCATGATGCGCGACGGGCATGACCTTGCCTTTGATGTGACCGTAGCCCCTGGCCCCAAGGCTGGCGCGCTGATCACCTTGCAAGACATGACCGAGCTGGAACAGGTCACCCAGTTCCGCCGCGATTTCGTGGCCAATGTCAGCCATGAGCTGCGCACCCCCTTGACGGCGCTGATGGGGTTCATCGAGACCCTGCAAGGCCCGGCCCGTGATGACATGGCCGCGCGGGAGCGCTTTCTGGGGATCATGGCACGCGAAGCGGGGCGGATGGCGCGGCTTGTGCGCGATCTGCTGTCGCTGAGCCGGGTCGAGGCGCAGGAACGCCAGCGCCCCGAGACTCAGGTTGATCTGGCAGGACTTCTGGCCGGCGTCGCCGCAACGCTGCGACCGATGGCGATGGAAGCCAATGTCAGCCTTGAACTGGAGGGGGTGGGCGCGGCCCGCATGATCCGAGGTGACGGGGATCAGTTGATCCAGGTGTTTCACAACCTCGTCGAGAACGCCGTGAAATATGGCGGTAACGGCAAACGTGTCACGGTGCGCCTGCGCATGTTGGATCAGATGCCGGGCGGGCAGGGCAACGGGGTGGCGGTCTCGGTCGAGGATCAGGGCGACGGGATCGACGCCCAGCACCTGCCACGTGTGACCGAACGATTCTATCGGGTGGATACCCATCGTTCGCGCGAGAAGGGTGGCACGGGCCTTGGGCTGGCCATCGTCAAACATATCGTCAGCCGCCATCGCGGACGCCTGAATATCGAAAGCACACGCGGAAAAGGCAGCATTTTCACAGTCACCCTGCCGGTTGCCTGAGCGCAAATGCAAACGGGGGCCCGAAGGCCCCCGCGTGTCGCGTGATCAAAAGCTCACTTCGGCCCGATCATCATCACCATCTGCTTGCCCTCAAGCTTGGGCATGGATTCGATCTTGCCGGCATCAACCACATCGGCCGCCACACGGTTCAGCAGTTCAAGCCCGAGATCCTGGTGCGCCATCTCGCGCCCCCGGAAGCGCAGCGTGACCTTCACCTTGTCGCCTTCGCCAAGGAATTTCAGCACGGCGCGCATCTTGACCTGATAATCGTGGTCATCAGTACCCGGACGGAACTTGATTTCCTTGATCTCGATGATCTTCTGCTTTTTACGCGCCTCGGCCTCACGCTTCTGGGTCTCGTATTTGAACTTGCCGAAGTCCATGATCTTGCAGACCGGCGGTTCCGCATTGGGCGAGATCTCGACCAGATCAAGACCGGCTTCGTCGGCCATGGCAAGGGCGCGGGCGGGGGTGACCACGCCAACATTTTCGCCATCGGCACCGATGAGCCGGATTTCCGGCGCGCGGATACGTTCGTTCACACGGGGGCCCGTTTCGCGTTGCGGCGGGGCGTTGTGGGGTCTGCGGGCTATGGCTGTGATCCTTCTGGCCATGAATATCGCGCGCAAAATAGGCCTTCGCGCGTGGCACTTCAACCGGATTCCGCGTATTGGCGGGGGCAATCATACCGGCAATTTTGCGCTGACCCGAGACACAAGACGCATCTGATTGAAATTTCCCCGCCTTTTCGACAAATGCCGGTCTTTTCAACAGGCTCGTGAAGTGCCATCTGTGACGCGCAACCGTGGCGGTTCCACGGAACGAAGGAGAGACAGGATGAACAGCAAGGTTCTCATTGGCGGCGCAGTAATCGTGGCTGCGGCTGCGGGCTACTATTTCTTCGGGCAGGATGCCGCCAAGGTGGCCAATGATGCCGCGACCACCGCGACCGAAGATCGGAAGAGCGTCGTGTAGGG
>CALKAA010000141.1 GCA_937983495.1 uncultured Gemmobacter sp.
GATCGGGCAGCAGCTCGCGGGCGGCAAGGCCACGGCAATCAATCACCTGCCCCTGCGCTGCGCCGCCAAATTGCGCGCCTTTGGCCTGCAAACCGGCTCGCAGCGCAGCCAAGGCGGCGCGCGGGTTTAGATGCCCTTCGGGGGCGAAGAACAGGCCCTGGTCAAAGCGGCCCGCCAGATCGGGTTCCAGCGCCGCGATGTCGGGCCCGTTCACCGCCACCGCCCCATGGGTGCGGCGAGCAAAGCGTGCAAGCTCGCCCCGGTCGCGCCCCAAGGCCAGAACCAGCGTGCCCGCCCGCGTGACGGGGGTGTGCTGCTGCCACCAATCCATCGCGGCTTGGCCGTGGCGCAGCACGGGTTCCTCGGCGGATTCGAACTCGCAAAACGGCGCAAGCATGCCCCCCGCCCACCATGAACAGGCGGTGCCCCCCATCGGGGCCGGGTCGATGAGCGTTACAGCGGCCCCGCGCGCCATCAATTCGGTGGCAACGCAAAGCCCCATGACGCCTGCGCCATAGATGGTGAAATCGCTCATGCCTACCACCAAGAGTGGAAGTGATGCACCGGGCCATGACCAGAGCCCACGTTCAATCCATCGGCGGCGGAAATCGCGCCTTGCAGCCAGCGATGGGCGCGGCCCACCGCATCGGGCATCGCCATGCCCTGCGCCAGCCCTGCCGCAATCGCGGCAGACAGCGAGCATCCGGTGCCATGGGTGTTTTTCGTCGCAAGGCGCTGGGCCTCGAACAGATGTTCAGACGGGCCGAAAAGTCGATCAAGGCAGATCGGCCCCACGGCATGGCCGCCCTTCAGCAGCACCCAATCCGGCCCCATGGCGCACAGGGCCTGCGGATCGGGCTGCGGGTGGCCCGCCAGCCGTGCGGCCTCGGGCAAATTGGGGGTGAGCAGGGTGGCCATCGGCAGCAGGTGTGCCTTCAGGGCCTGCAAGGCGTCATCTTCGATCAACGCATCGCCGGATTTCGCCACCATCACCGGGTCCAGCACCACCGGCACCGGGCGCGTGCGCAGCGCGGCCTGCAAACCCTCGGCCACCGCCTCCACCGCCGCCACGCTGCCCAGCATGCCGATCTTCACCGCCCCCACCGCCAGATCATCAAACACCGCCGCAATCTGGGCGCGGATCATCGCAGGCGATACGGACTCTACCGCTGTGACGGCGCGGGTATTCTGCGCGGTGATCGCGGTGATCACACTGGCTCCATAGCAGCCAAGGGCGGAAAAGGCCTTGAGATCGGCCTGAATCCCCGCGCCGCCGCCGCTGTCAGACCCCGCAATGGTCAAGGCTATCGCCGCCATAAGTCACCCCACAAAGGTTGGGGTCAGAGGGCGAAAGTGGGATAAGTCGGGCCGAGACGCGGCAGGCGTTCAGCATGGCTCGTTCCCTAGCGCCGGCATGACCCGGATCAGGTTCGATGGGTGCTGTGCCTTGCACATCTCAGCCCCGCACGGGGCGCCCCAACAAGCTATTGCGGTTGTGTAGAATGCACCGCCGGGTGACGCAAGGGCAGATTTTCCGGCATGGTCAGGGGGCGGAAACCAGAGCGGCTCTCAGGCGGCGTTCACGAAAATGCGACCGACCCGCTCGGTTCGCCCTGCTTTGCACCCTATGCAGGCTGCGCTAAACTCGCTATGGGGCAGAAAAACAATGACGGGCAGTTCCATGGCAATTCTGCGTGTGTTTCTGGTGATCGCACTGGCCTTTGGCTTGGCCGCCTGCGGTGGTGGGGGCAAGTTCCGATCGTATCACGGACCCAAGGTCACCTCGATTCAGGTGCATAAGGCGGATCGCAAGATGTATCTTCTGCACAAGGACAAGGTGCTGGAGGAATATGACATCGCGCTTGGTTTTGCCCCCGAGGGGCACAAGCAGTTCGAGGGCGATGGCAAGACCCCGGAGGGGGTGTATTTCATCACCCATCACAACCCGAAAAGCCGCTATCACCTCTCGGTCGGGATTTCCTACCCCAATGAGGCAGACCGCGCTTTTGCCAGAGCCCAGAACAAAAGCCCCGGTGGTGACATCATGATTCATGGCCGCACCAACTACAAGGGCACCAACAAGGGCGACTGGACGGCTGGCTGCATTGCGGTGAAAGACCGCGAGATGGAGCAGATCTATGCCATGGTAACGGCACGCACGCCCATCGTGATCATGCCCTGAGCGGGCGACCGTGCTGAAAAGATACAGAGTTGAAACGACAAAGGGCCCTTGCGGGCCCTTTTGCATTGGATTTGGACGGCAGAGCTTACTGGCCTGCGATCCCATCCATTTCAGAGCTGACCGTGCGGCCAAGCGCGGTGGATGTCACATTGGCGATCGGGCCACGGGTGCGGTCGCCCAAAGCCAGGGTCCACCAGATCTTGCCGCCCGGTTCCTGATACCAGCCAAAGCCCAACTCGTTCGCCGCCGGGTCCATCAGCACGCCCAGCGTATCGGGCTGCCCTGCCCAGGTGCCCAGCGTATCGAGATCGGATTCGTAGGTCTCAGCCACCAGTTCACCCTGGAAATGGCCCATATAGCCCGCGCGCTGCGCGCGGTAGAGCGGCGAAGAGCCGTCAGAGCCGAAATGCCAGGGGCGTGCCTGCGCCGACATGTCGCGCGAATGACCCATGGCCGCATTGGTGAGTGGCTGGTTCAGCTCTACCGGTCCAAGGCCACGCGCCGCGCGCAGGGTGTTGAGCGAATCACGCATGCGCACCGGCATCTCTGCCTCGTCTGCCTTGCTGATCTTGTAGATCACCGGCAGGGGCCGACCGTCCGGGCCCAGTTGAGGGCCGGTGGGGCCGGTGGCGCAACCGGCCAGGGCCGTGGCGGCACAGAGGGCCAGAACCGAGAATTTCATCATTTCGCAAACACCAAAGGCTTCGGACTCGCTGTCTTTAGCCAAACACTTGTGCAGGATCAAACGCAACTCTGCGTGAAACCGCCGAATGACGGGGGTTTGAATTGCGATCTTGCGGCAGTGCGGCTAAAAACCGCTCAATTCGTAACGACAGGAGCGCAGCGAATGTCTGCTGACACCATTTTCAAGCCCACGCGTCGTGCCCTGCTGGCTGGGGCCGCGGCGACGTTGGCCGCTTCTGCCTTGCCGGCCTTCGCGCAGGAAGGTGGCATTCGCAGCAACGTGGCCAGTTTTCGCATGCTGGACTGGCAGGCCTATTTTCCCGACCTGAACAAGGGGGCCATTCTGGTCGATACGCAGTCGCGGGTGCTGCATTACTGGTCGCCTGATCATACGACCTACAAGCTCTACCCGACCTCGGTGCCTGTCTCGACCGAACTGACCCGGCTGGGCCGCACCTCGATCATCAAGAAAGATCCGGCACCAAGCTGGCGCCCGACGCCTTCGATGAAAGAGCGCAACCCCGATTGGCCGGATTTCATCCCGCCGGGGCCGGATTGCCCGCTGGGCACCCGTGCCATGTGGCTGAGCTGGGAATATTACCGCATCCACGGTACGCATGACACGCGCAAGATCGGGCGCAAGTCGTCGAATGGCTGTATCGGCATGTATAACGAACATGTGGAAGAGCTGTATGAACTGGTGCAGATTGGCGCGCAGGTCCTGTTGATCTGAGGAGATTGCGATGAAAGCCCTTGCCCTCTCGCTGGCGCTTGCCGTCATCGCGATGCCCGTGCTGGCTGCCGGGCCCTTGGTGAGCGTGGAAGACCCGGTGCCAGTCGTGGTGCCAGAGGCCGCGCCCGGTTCTTCTGGTGGCGTAGTTGTGGTGCCCCTGTTGACACTTTTGATCTTGGCGGCAGCCGTCGCCAAATGACAAAGGCGCCCAAAGGGCGCCTTTTTGCTTGAGTGCAGAGCGCTTACAGCCAGCCTGCCAGATTTTCCCGGATCACCGCCGCCAGCGCCGTGATATGGGCGGGCTCGGCATTCAGGCAGGGAATATAGGTGAAAACCTCGCCCCCGGCATGTTCAAAGCTCTCGCAGATCTCGCCCTTGATCTCCTCCAGCGTCTCGATGCAATCGGCGCTGAAGGCGGGGGCGATCACGGCGATCCGCTTTTTCCCTTGCTTGGCCAGTTCGGCCACATGCTCCACCGTATAGGGGCGCAGCCATTCCTCGCGGCCAAAGACCGATTGGAATGTGGTGATGATCTCGCCTTTCTCCCAGCCCAGCCGTTCGCGCAGCAGGCGCGAGGTTTTCTGGCATTGGCAGTGATAGGGGTCACCTTCCATCAGATACCGCTTCGGCATGCCGTGATAGCTGGCCACCAGCACATCAGGCCGGTGGTCCAGCGCGGCATAAGCCCGCTCCACCGATTGCGCCAAAGCCTCGATATAGGCCGGATGATCGAAATATTCCGGCAGGGTGCGGCTTGCGGGCTGGCGGCCTTGCTGCATCAGCGCGCGGAAGAACTGGTCATTTGCCGTCGCTGTGGTGGCCCCGGCATATTGGGGGTAAAGCGGGCAGAACAGGATTTTCTCGCACCCCGCCTCGACCATCGCCTGCACCTTCGACAGGGTAGAGGGGTTGCCATAGCGCATGCAGAAATCGACCATGATCTGCTCGCCATATTCGGCTTTCAGCACCGCCGCCACCGCCTGCGTCTGATCGCGGGTGATCGTCATCAGCGGGCTTTCATTGCGCTCCTGATCCCAGATCAGCTTGTAATTGGCACCGCTGGTGAACGGCCGCTTGGTCAGGATGATGAGTTGCAGCAAGGGTTGCCATTTCCAGGCCGGATAGTCGATGACGCGGCGATCTGACAGAAATTCGTTCAGATAGCGTCGCATTGACCAGTAATCGGTCGCGTCTGGCGTGCCCAGATTGGCCAGCAGAATGCCGACCTTGGCCCCCTTTACCGGCGGGTGATCGGCAGGTGCGTGGCTCAGGCGGCCCTCACCAGGGCGAATCACCGATTTCACCGCATCGCGCAGGGCATCGAGCATGGGTCTCTCCTTGGTATTCTCGGCGACATCAAGGGCCAGACATAGCGGCCATATGGGCCGGGTCAACCATCGCCTTTCGTCGCAGCCTTGAGCGCATCCTCCAGTCGGGCGATGGCAGAGCCGGGGCGCAGCGGTTTTTGCTGGCTGTCATGCGGTGCCCAACCGGTGAGGCAGATCACCTCGAAGGTCGCGCAGATGCGCTCTCCCTCAGAGAAGGTCTTCGCATAGCGCCGCGCGGCCTCGATCAGCACGGCGCGGCGGGTCGGTCGGCGCGGGCGTTCGGTCAGGGCATTGGCTTCGCCCATGGCGCGCAGATCAGCCATGAGGTGAAAGGCGTCGCGATAGCTGGCGCGGCGGGTGAAACCATCGGCCACCGGCAGATTGAGCCCTGCACGCTGCACCAGCCCGCCCAGATCGCGGATTTCGCCCATTGGCAGGATGCGCGGCGACAGGCCGCCAGTCACCGCCACCTCGGCCTCGGCCAGACAGGTGCGCAGTTCATGCAGGGTTTGCCCGCCCAGTGTGAAGGCCAGCATCAGCCCGTCGGGGATCAGCGCGCGTCTGCATTGCACCAATTGCCCCACCGGATCATTGGCCCAGTGCAGCGCCATGGCGTGAATCACCAGATCATGGGCTTCGGGGCGCAGGTCCAGCACCTCATCATCGGCGATGATTTTGGCTCCGGGCAGGATATTTTCCCAGATTTCAGGGAAAGGTGTGATGATGGCAGGTTTTGTAAACGCTCTGTTAACCGCCATGAGTCTTTCCTGAACCTCAAGGACGGCCTCCTCATGCAGGAACAGCGCGTCGCGCTGGGCGCGGCGGCGGTTGCGGATCAGGGCGTGGCGGTCTGTCAGCGGCGGGGGGGGCATCATGTCTCCTTGATGGCCGAGACCATAGGAGGGTCGCATGAGATTGCAAGCCGCAGTGCAGTTGGTTTACCCGCCGCAATGCCTGTCTTGTGATGCTTTGGTGACCAGCGATTTCGGGCTATGCCCGCACTGCTGGCGCGAGACGCCCTTCATCACCGGGTTGGTCTGCGATTGCTGCGGCACGCCTTTGCCCGGCAGCGAAACCGGTGAGGCGGTGCAATGCGACGATTGCCTGCAAATCGCGCGACCTTGGGGGCGCGGGCGGGCGGCGCTGCTCTATAAGGACAATGCGCGCCGCATGGTGATGGCGCTGAAACATGGCGACAGGCTGGATCTGGCGCGACCCGCGGCTGCCTGGTTGAAACGCGCGGCCGAGGGATTGTTGCAGGCTGACACGCTGATTGCACCGGTGCCGCTGCACTGGATGCGGCTGGTGCGGCGGCGCTATAACCAGTCGGCTCTGCTCGGGGCTGCGTTGGGCAAGCTGGCGGGCTTGCCTCATTGCCCCGACCTGCTGATCCGTCGCCGCAACACCCGCAGCCAGGAAGGCCGTGATCGGGAGGCGCGGTTTCTGAATGTCGAGGAGGCGTTCCGCATCAATCCCAAGCGCGACTGGATGGTGCATGGCCGCCCGGTTTTGCTGGTGGATGATGTCATGACCTCGGGCGCGACGCTGGGGGCCTGTGCCGATACCCTGCTGGCAGCAGGTGCCGCGCGGGTTGACGTGGTGGTCATGTGCCGCGTTGCGAAAGAGGGCTAAATCCTTATAGTTGCGCACAAACCCGTTGATCCATGGGAGCGCGCGATGAAAACCGTTGAAATCTATACCACTCCGACCTGTCCTTATTGTCTGGCCGCCAAGCGGCTGCTGACGAAAAAAGGCGCGGCCTTTACCGAGATCGACGTGAGCCGTGACCCGGATTTGCGGGTGGCGATGACCGCACGGGCCGGGGGGCGGCGCACGGTGCCGCAGATCTTCATCGGCGGGCAGCATGTCGGCGGCTCGGATGATCTGCATGCGCTGGATGCCGAAGGCGCGCTTGATCCGATGCTGGCCTGAGCCATGCGCTGCGCGCTGATCCAGCTCAATGTGACCGATGATCCGGTGGCCAATCTGCCGGAAACCCTGGCCTTCATCCGGGCTGCGGCGCAGGGTGGCGCGCAATTCGTGCTGACGCCGGAATGCACCAGCCTGCTGTCCTCCAGCCGTGAGCATCAGCGCGCCACGTTGCGCCCTGAGGACGAAGACCTCACGCTGGCGGCGCTGCGGGCCGAGGCAGCAGGTCTGGGCATCTGGCTGCTGATCGGCTCGCTGGGGGTGATGACGGGTGATGCGGATGGGCGCTTTGCCAATCGCTCGTTCCTGATCGGCCCCGATGGGGCGATTGTCGCGCGCTACGACAAGATTCACATGTTCGATGTGAACGTGTCTGAAACCGAAGTGTATCGTGAAAGCGTCGCCTATCGGCCCGGCAGCCGGGCGGTGCTGGCCGAAACGCCTTGGGCAAAGATCGGCATGGCGGTGTGTTATGACCTGCGCTTTCCGCATCTGTTTCGCCGGTTGGCGCAGGGCGGGGCGCAGGTGTTGACGGTGCCTGCCGCCTTCAACCATCTCACCGGCGCGGCGCATTGGGAAACCCTGCTGCGTGCCCGCGCCATCGAGACCGGCTGTTTCGTGCTGGCCCCGGCGCAGACCGGCTTTCACGCCGAGGCGCATGGCAAGGGGCGCCTGACCCATGGTCACAGCCTCGCCGTGGCCCCTTGGGGCGAGGTGCTGGTGGATGCGGGCACCGATCCCGGAGTGACCTTTGTCGATTTGGATCTGGCCGAGGTGATCCGCGCAAGGGCTCGGGTGCCCTCGCTGACGCATGACCATGCTTTCGAGGGGCCGTGATGGTGGAAAAGACCGATGATCTGGCGATTGCCCTGTTCGGAGAGCTGTTCGCCACCGATCAACTGGCCCGCAACCGCATTTCCAAGGTGCTGCCCAAGGGGATGGAACTGTCGCATTTCGGTGTGCTGAACCATCTGGCGCGCATCAACGAAGAACGCACGCCTGCGCAACTGGCGCGCAGCTTTCACGTCACGCGCGGCGCGATGACCAATACTCTGGCCAAGCTGGAATGGGCGGGCCATGTGCATATTCGGCCCGATTGGGATGATGCGCGGCGCAAATGCGTGGCGATCAGCCCGGCGGGGCGCGCCGCGCGTGATGCGGCGGTGCAGGCGGTCGCCCCGTTGATTGCCGAGGTGGTGCAGGCTCTGGGGGCCGACCGCGTGCGTTCTGTGCTGCCGGTGCTGCGCGAGATGCGCAGCAAGCTGGAGGGCGATGACTGACCGCTCAGCACGGGGGCAGAGGGCGATGCTGCCCCCGTTAGCCCCCCGCGTCTTGGCCCCGCGTGTCTCAGTTGCTCAGGTTATTCAGCCGGGTGCCAACGCCCATCAGGTCGTAAACCAGCTTGATGGTGGAATTGGTGTTCATCACCGAGCTTTCGGTGACCATGACCAGATCCCGGTCTTCAATCATGAACTCGCCCGCGCTGAACAGCCCGTCGGCGGTGGTCAGGTCGATGGCAAAGATCATGCGGTCTTTCGACGGGCCGCTGCCATCGGTGCGCACATGCTTTGCGTCATAGTCGCGCAGCACCAGCACGCCCTTGGGATTGGCGCGCGCATCATTCAGGCCGCCCGCCAGCGAGGCCGCATCCAGAGCCGAGACCTTCTCTTGCGGGAAGGGGATCTGCGCCTCGGTCTTGGTGGCTCCCAGCGTCAGGAAATAGCGCTCGTCATCCTCGAGATACACCTTGTCGCCGCCGCGCAAGGTGGTGTCGAGCTTGGGGTTTTTCAGCAGGCGTTCCGCCGAGATGCCATAGAGTTTGCCAGCGCGCATCAGCCGCACCTGCGGGTTTTTCAGGTCTTTCGAGATGCCACCGCCATGGGCGATCAGGCTCAGCACGGTAAAATCGCGGTCCGGCATCACGATATTGCCGGGATTGGCGACGCCGCTGACCAGATCGACCGAGCTTTGCCGGCCCGGCTCGTGCCGGATTTGCACCTGGGCCGAGGGGATGATGGCGGCGAATTTCTCCTGCACCGTGGCGCGGGCACGGTCGGGCGTCATGTTGGCGACATAGACGCGATCCACATAGGGAAGGAACACCTCCCCCTCGCCGGATACGCGGATGCCTTTCAGCTCCACCACCTTCTGCCCGTTCTGGGTGAGCAGCGAGCTTTCGCCATTGTCCCAGATCGACAGGTCCAGCATGTCGCCCGCCTCGATGGTCTGCGAGGCCGGGCCGCGCACCCGCTCCAGCCAGCCTGAAACACCGGGGCCCGGCTTCTTGGGCCAGGCCTTGAGGGCGGGCAGGGTGGCGCGGGTCACAGGATAGACGGCGAAGGTCGCGTCTTCGGCATCGGCCCCTTTGAGGATCTGATCCGCGCGGGGGGCACCGCCTGGCGCATCCGCACAGGCGGACAGCACCGTCATGCCCACCGTCAGCAGCAAAAGCTTGCCGGTTGTCTGGATCATTCTCAACTCCGGGTCGGGTGTCCGCCTGGCAGGGTGGACGAATACAGCCTGTGCAAGATACTTGGGCAGCGATATGGGTTCAACGTCCAAATGTAGCGATCGGCAAGGCTTTGTCGGAAGGGGTTTGCGGGCATGACATTGTCGAAACGGCTGTTCGATCTGGCTCTGGCGCTGCTGTTGAGTGCGCTTCTCGCCTTGCCCTTTGCGGTCTTGCTGGTGGTGCTGCTGGTCGTGGAGGGGCGGCCGCTGTTCTATGTGGCCGAACGGATGCGTGCGCCGGGGCAACCCTTCCGGCTGTGGAAGTTGCGCACGATGCGCGTGGTGGCGGCGGATTCCGGGGTTTCGGGGGGCGACAAGACTGACCGGGTGACCCGGATCGGTCGCATTCTGCGCCGCGCCCGGCTGGATGAGATTCCGCAATTGTGGAACGTCCTGAAGGGCGACATGAGCTTTGTCGGTCCGCGCCCGCCCTTGCGTTTGTATGTGGAGCGCTTTCCGGCGTTGTATGCCGAAGTGTTGAAAAGCCGCCCCGGCATCACCGGCCTCGCCTCGCTGCATTTTCACGCGTATGAGGAGCGCATGCTGGCGCGCTGCCGTGATGCCGCCGAAACGGATGCCGTTTACAGCCGCCGCTGTGTGCCGCGGAAGGCAAAAATGGATCTGATTTACAACAAGCACCAGAATATTTGCTTCGATCTGCGGCTTATCGCCGATACGGCGGGGCGGGTGCTTTTCAAAAGGCTCTTCCGGATGTAAACCATTGCGGCAAAGGTCGAGTGAATTTCGGGGCCTGCATCAGACCCCAGGATACAGGATCAGGGCAGTTTGCGCCTCGGCCATTCAGGAAAGCAATGAAGCATATTCGTTCTGCACTCTTTGCGCTGCAATCAAATCTGACCCGTCGCAACAAGCAGTTGATCCTCCTGGCTTTGGATATTCTGCTGCCACCGCTGGTGCTGGTGCTGTCGGTGTTGCTGATGCGCAATGGTGGCGCGATGCTGCGCCAGATGCCGCAGCTTTCCTATATCCTGCCGATGATCGGGATTGTCGGGGGGATTGTGGCGGTGCGTCTGGGCCTGCCGCGCATCCAGCTCAAATCCTATGAAACCTCCGCCATGATGCGCACCGGCATTTATGCCGCCATCATGACGCTGTTCACCGCTTTGGCGCTGGAGCTGACCACGACCGGCTTTCCGGTGGCGGGGATCGTCATTTACGGCTTGATGCTGTTTCTCGCCTCCGCCTCGGTGCGGATTGCCATGCTCAACATGCTGCTTTGGGTGCTGCGGCAGGGCCAGCCCAAGCATCGCGTGGTGATTTACGGGGCCAGCACCACCGGCGTGCAATTGGCGGCCGCGCTGCGCTCGCATGAACGAATCGTGCCGGTGGCCTTTGTCGATGACAACACCGCGCTGCAATCGACCATGGTGGCGGGGCTGCGCGTGTTGCCGCCCGCCGATCTGGAAATGCTGGTCGCGCAATTCGACATTGACCGCATCATTCTGGCCATGCCCTCGGTGTCTCGCCCCAAGATTGCGCAACTGACCCGCAAGCTGCGCGACATGGGGCTCAAAGTGCAATCGCTGCCCTCCTTCTCGCAATTGGTGGGCGAGGAGGAGCTGATCGACAACCTGTCGCCGGTGGCACCGGGGCATTTTCTGGGCCGGGATCCGGTGGATCAAAGCCTGGCCCGCGCGGAGGATGTCTATCGCGGCCAGTCGGTGCTGGTCTCGGGGGCGGGCGGCTCGATCGGGTCGGAACTCTGCCGCCAGATCCTGCATTACCGGCCGGAACGGCTGGTGCTGTATGAAGTCAGCGAGGTTGCGCTGTATAATGTGGACCGCGACCTGAAAGAGGAAGCCGAGCGTGCAGGGGTGGAAATCATCCCGGTGCTGGGTTCGGTGACCGATTCACGGCTCACGCGGATTGTCTTGCAGAAATATTCCGTGAACGTGGTGTTCCACGCGGCGGCCTACAAACATGTGCCGCTGGTCGAGATGAACCCGCTGGCCGGGCTGGCCAACAATGTGCTGGGCACCCGCACCATGGCCGATGCGGCGCATGAGGCCGGGGTGGGGCGGTTCATTCTGGTGTCATCCGACAAGGCGGTGCGGCCCACCAATGTCATGGGGGCCTCCAAGCGGCTGGCCGAACTGGTCATTCAGGATATGGCCAAGCGTTCGGGCAAGACGCTGTTTTCCATGGTGCGCTTTGGCAATGTGCTGGGGTCTTCCGGTTCGGTCATTCCGCTGTTCAAGGAACAGATCGCCAAAGGCGGCCCGGTCACTCTGACCCATGAAGACGTGACCCGTTATTTCATGACCATTTCCGAAGCCGCGCAACTGGTTCTGCTGGCCGGCTCTTTCGCGGATCGTGAAACGTCGCGCGGCGGGGATGTGTTCGTGCTGGATATGGGCAAACCGGTGCGCATCCGCGATGTCGCGGTGCAAATGATCCAGACGGCGGGCTATTCGGTGCGCGACGAGGCACACCCGGATGGCGATATCGAGATCGTGGTGACGGGTCTGCGCCCCGGCGAGAAGCTGCACGAAGAATTGCTGATCGGCGAGGGGCAATTGACCACCCAGCACAGCAAGATCCTGCGCGCGCATGAAGAAAGCCTGTCGGAGCTGGAGCTGGCCTCGGCGCTGCGCGCGCTGCGCTCGGCCATTGCCACGGGCGATGAAGACGCCGCGCGGCAGGTGATCATCGCCTGGGTGCGGGGCTATCAGGCCCCGGCCCATGCCACCGCTGCGCAATGATCTGCTGCCCGCGAGGCCGTGGTTGCGCAATGATCTGCTGCCCGCGCGGGCCATGGCTGCGCAATGATCTGCTGAAACCCCTTATGCACGATTGTTGATCCTGCCGCTTTCACATAGAGTGGCGGCAAGTTCCCTAGGTTTGCAAGGCTCTTTACGCATGACCATTCTGGCCGCCCGGAAAGCCCGGCTTCTTGTCGCCACGTCCTTGATCGCCCTTGGCGCGCATCATGCGGCTTTTGCCGAGATGGCCCCTGCTCCCGGACTGAACACCTATGGGGTGCCCGGCCTGCTGGACATGCCCT
>CALKAA010000142.1 GCA_937983495.1 uncultured Gemmobacter sp.
AGACTGACGGAAATCTCGGGCAAATCCCCGCTCGCGGCCGCCATCCGCTACGCCCAGATTGCCCGTCTCGCTGCGATATGCTTGGCGGAGGCGGCATATTGGGGCAGGTCGTGGCAGCCGCTGGCGGGGCTCTCGTTTGGGCCGAGAGAGGTTAAGGTTGCAGATTATGCTCCGTTGCATATCTTGGGACTGTCGCCGGGTCGCGTAAGAGGCAGTTTTTATGAACATCGCATTTTCACAGACCGCCCGCATGGGCAGCTTGGCGACGGTTTTGGGGCGGGATGCGCTGGTTTTGATGCGCTTTTCCGGAACCGAGCGGCTGAACGGGCTTTTTGACTGGCAGGTGGATTGTCTGGCGGCGACGGCGGATGTCGATTTCGACGGGCTGATCGGCACGCATGCGACGGTCACGCTGGAAAATCACACCGGGGCGCGGCGCTTTGACGGGATCGTGACCGAGGCGCGCTGGCTGGGCGCGGGCGAGAACGGGCATCGGTATCGGCTGCGCTTGCAGCCCTGGCTCTGGCTTGCGTCTCTCAGGCGTAACCAACGTATATTCCATACGAAAACGGTGATCCAGATCGTCGAGGAACTGCTTTCGGCCTATGCGGATGCGGGCAAGTTGCAGGTCGCCACGACCTCTGATTACCCAGAGCTTGAATATACGGTGCAATTTCGCGAGTCGGATATGGATTTCGCCTGCCGCCTGCTGGAGCGGCACGGGATTTCCTATCATTTCCTGCATGATGACGGCGCGCATACCATGGTGCTGACCGATATGGCATCTGCCCATCCCAGCATTGGGGCGCGCGATTTTCACCCCGATGAGGGCCATCACCAGGCCGATGAGGAGCATTTCTGGGACTGGCGCCCGGCCCGCCGCATCACCACGGGCGCGATCCGGCTGACGGATTACAATTTCAAGACGCCCAATGCCGCGATGGAGGTGGACCGGCAGGGCGATGCTGCCCATGCGCAGGGCCGGATCGAAAGTTTCGACTGGCCGGGTGACTATCTCGATCAGGGGCGCGGCCGGATGGTGGCGCAATTGCGCGCAAATGCCGAGCGTGGCCAGGATCGCCGCTTCGAGGCTGTGGGCGATGTGCTTTCGCTGACCGCGGGCAGCCGGGTGACGCTGACCGGCGATGCCGTGCCGGGGCATGGTGCAGGCTATCTCTGCCTGGCCGCAACCCATTCCTATACCTCGGACAATTACGGGTCGGGTGGTGCCCTGGGCGACGAACTGGCCTATCGCGGACATTATGTGCTGATGCCGGAGACGGCCCCGATGCTGCCCGAACGCAAGACACCGCTGGCCGATGTGCGCGGGCCGCAGACTGCCGTGGTGGTGGGCGAGGGCGAGATCGACTGTGACGAATACGGCCGCATTCTTGTGCGCTTCCATTGGGATCTCGACGGAGCCTATTCCATGCGCTGCCGCGTCAGCCAGAATTGGGCTGGCAACGGATGGGGCGGCATGGTCATCCCGCGCATCGGCATGGAGGTGCTGGTCGAATTTCTGGACGGCGACCCGGATCAACCCATGGTCACGGGATGCGTCTATAACGGGCGCAATGCCGTCCCGTATGAATTGCCGAAGCACAAGACCCGCAGCACATTCAAGACCAAAACCCACAAGGGCGGCGGGTTCAACGAATTGCGCTTTGAGGACGAGAAGGGGCAGGAAGAGATTTTTGTGCATGCGCAGAAAGATCGGAATGAAAAGACACTGAACAATCATTCAGAGAGGATCGACAATAACTGGCTGCAATCTGTTGGACGTCACAAGGTGATCGAGGTTGATGGCAGCCATAGTGAATCTGTTCATGGAAGCATGATGCTGCATGTGGGAAAAAGCGGCAAAGGCCGGGTTCTTGATGCGGTTTCCAGAACCATTACCGAAGGTATTGGGCGTCTTGCGGTGACTTTACCTGTTCCGGGGCTTCATGACGGGGGGAGCGGGATTTATTCTCTGTTTGCAGACGCCGTGATCACAGAGACAACGCCGGGTGCCAAATCCCAATTCATAGGTGTCACAAAGTCAGTGACGGTTGGCAGCACCTTGGTCGAACAGGCCGGAAATTCCATTCAGCTTACTTCCGGTTCGCAAATGTCGCTGGAGGCTGGCAATTCCGTGACGATTGTCAGTGGCAGCGAAATTGAGGTCAAGGTCGGCAAGGCGGAATTTCGGATGACCTCGGACGGGTTTATCCGGCTGAGCGGAGATACGCTTCTTCTTGAGTTCGAGAATGGGGTCGAATTGGTCGGTGGAAAGGAAATTACTGCCAGCGCGCCCAAGATCAAGTTGAACTAGAGGTCGGATGTTGAAACGAATAATCCTGCTTGCGGTTTTTGCTTTTCTGGCGCTCGCTGTCAGCTCTGTGGCCTATTTCGGATTGAAAGTCGGCCAGCCGAAACGGGAAGTCATGTCTCCATCTGGGGCATTGGTATGTTCCAGGGAAAACTATGCAGATTATTTGAAGGTGCTTCCGCAAGCCGGGCGGATGGGCATAGATTTTTTCGATCGTTTTGGTGATGATGCCGCCCTGCGCAGGATGCTGATTGCCTTTGATGCGCTGGCATTGACGGGGCCGGAAACCGTTGTCGTGGCGGGCGAGCGTGCCAGGGCACAGCTATATACATCGGTTTGCCGGGACACCCAATGCACGCTGGAAGAAATGACAGCGGCCCAAACAAGCTGCATGGAAGACAACATGGCGGATTTTGGCAACGGATGCGTTTATCTGGCCCTGCGGTATCAAGGGAGTAATTTCTGCTTCATTGCTCCGGCAGAGGAGTAAGACAATGGCTGATCAATTTCCATTTGGCAATAATCCTGCAACGCCCGATACTTGGTTGGGCCGGTTCAACACAAAATCAAAACGCTGGATGGTGTCTTATGACGGGAGTTTTTCCATCCTGTGCGGCTATCACAGCTTCATTTTTCTCGGGCTCGACAATTTGACCATCGGAATTGCCAATCTCTATAGCTGCGGCCCATCAGTTGGGCTGCCGGTGGGGAAAATATTTCAGGCCGCCGGAGCGGGGGCAAGGGCCGCGGATCGTGTCGAGCGTGCGCATGAGAACATCACTCGGGGCTATGATACCGTCGGAACCGCGCGTAATGAAGTTGCCCAGGATAATGCGGATACCGGTATGGCGCTTTATCGGAAGATGCAGGAGGGAATCCCCCAGCAATTCACAGCCCATGTGCCATTTTCATTCGAAGATCTTGCGGGCACGGCTGGAGCGGTCGCCGGGGCAGAGATTGCAGTGGCGGCATCGGCGGCAGCCTACATGATTGATGCTGGGCCAATAGCAGGGCCAATTTACTTTGAAACCGCCGTCACGAATGTTGGGGATGGGCTGGTCAATGCCGGAATTGGTGTCAGTGCCGGAGTTTGGTCGGTAGAGGCCTGGCACAATCTGTATTTTGAACTCGGCGCGTCTGCGATTGCGCGGTGTCGGGTTGAAAACCAGTCGCCCTCCTATGATCAACCGTATCGTCGGATTGCTGGCGTTCACCCCTTTATTGCACAGTTGCCGCCCGCAGGGTGCAGTTTTGCCGAAACAGGATTCAATCCCATGACGATCTTGCGTTGAATGAGGGATCAGATGGATGCAACCACCAAAATGCGTCATGCCGCCTATCGCGGGGCCTTGCTTTCAAGCTCGGGGCAGTCGCTGGCCGCGATCTGGCGCACGTTTCATGACAACACCTATTTGATCCTGCGCTTTGCACATGCCGATACCTCACGCGGGGATGGCAGCACGATGCGGACGATTGCAGATGCCGAGAGCCAGTTGTTGCGCATGATGGACGAGATCGCAGCCGCGGACTGGATACGCTTTTGCACCGGGGCGGGCTGGACGGAAACAGGCGCGGCGCTCTTGTCCTGGTGCAAGGATGCACGGGGCGAGGATGTCTGGCGCGGCTTTGCCCATGCGGGGGAGTGGCCCGTCGCAGATGAGGTGTTCGAGCGCGCGGCGCGGCTGGTCAAGCCCAAGGCTTTGCCCACCGGGCTGACGCTTTCGGCGGTGGTCGCATCTGCAAACGGCAGCCATCATGCGATTTGCGCTGCCCTGGTCGCGCGGCGCGGGACAATTCGTATTGATTATCCACCCGCCCAGATTGCGCAAATGCCAGAGGTCTTGCAGCACTATGTTGCCAGCAATACTGCTGGCAATCATGCGCAGGTTTCCGCGTCGTAAAGGATTTCTCAAATGCCGGCAGCATCGCGCAAAGGAGATACCGGTTCCGGGCATGGGTGTTTTCCTCCGACACCGGCCATCACTGGAAGCCCGGATGTTCTGATTGACGGTATCCCTGCATTGCGTCGTGGGGATGCGCTTGCGCCTCATGCGTGCCCGAACACTCCGCCGCATCCGAGGTCTGTGGCGGACGGGTCTTCGACCGTTCTGGTGAATGGCCGCCCCCTGGCCCGGATCGGCGATGGGATCGACTGTGGAGGCAGTGTCGAGGTCGGCTCCGGCACGGTTTTTGCGGATGATGAAGGCCCGCGAGAAACCAAGACCCTGCGTGGCTGGTCGCCCTGCATGCGCGCTTGCATGAAGGAAGCCAACCAGCGCGGTCAGGCCTTTGTGCGGGCAAGATCGTGATCGGTGCAGGGATCGCCCCGCTGTCCTCTGCCTTCTCGCTGCGCGAGCCGCTGCGTCAGGGGCGGCTTTTCGCCATGCTGGATGCGACGGGGTTTGATGCACTTGCGGATTTGCTCGAAGCATCCGGGCTGGATCATGGAAGTCTGTTCCTTGGGGAAGACGCCGTGATGTTGCGCGGCGAGGCACCGTTCATCGTCGCGCTGACCACAAGGCATCTCTCGGCCGTGAAAGAGATCCTCCGGCGCGCGAACAACCGGCATGCCGGCTTTTTGTGTATCGTCGGCGAAGGGGACGAGCCACCGGGCATCGACCAGTTGCGCCGGCACTGGAAAAAATGGCTGTCGGTCCGCATCCCGGATGAGGAGGGTCTAGTGTTGTTCCGTTTCTTCGATGCCAGAATCATGTTTGCCTTTGTTGCGACTTTGCCGGCCTCGGATGCGGCAGCCTTTTTCGGGCCGAACCAGGCCTTGATCGGCTTTCGTGGCCAGAGCTTGATGGAGGTGCGCCAGGTGATCCCGGCCAAGCCTCGCCGGGTGGGGGCCGGGGCGTGGTATGAGATGACCCCCGTGCAGGTTGACGCCTTTTCCGAGGTGGCAGGCGATGCCTTTGCCGACAAGTTCCGGCGCTACATGCGTGAAGTGTGGTGGGACAAATTTGAAAACGCCTCGGATGAAACGCTGGACAAGATGCGCGAGGATGCCATGGCGACCGCAAGGCGCCTCGATCTCCCACTGACGGCAAATACCATTGTGACCCTTGCGCTGATCGAGGTCAACGCGCCTCAGGTCATCGGCAAGGCACATTATATCATGGAGCAGGTCGACAAGCAGATAAAAGTGCACCCGAATGGCTATGCTGTCGTCATGATGGCGGTCGCGGTGACCGAAGTGGGAGGAGAGGCGGGGGCGCGCATGGAGGCAAGATCGGCATATTGGGACAGCTTCAAATGAACGGCGACAGCACGACACCGCCAGAAGGGGGCTGGGATCGCGTCATCTGGTCCGATGCCAGAAACCCCGCAGATCATCCGCTGCCGACCGAAGCCTTCAATTGCCCGACCGGGACATGTGACAACACCCCCTGTTCGGATATTCCGCGCAATGTGAGCCGTGTGATCGACCCGTTTTCGCGGGCGCATGTCGAAAGAAACGCCTGCAACCGATGCCCGACACAGCCCCCGATCAGGACCGTGATTCCCAGCAATTCAATGTTCATACCCGATACGGTCGTCTATCTCGATTCAGAGGGCAATAAATGGGGGATCGACAGTGCAGTCGCAGCGCCCCGCTTTCACGGCGATGGCGGAATGATTGGCCGCGAAGACAGCTCTTCCACCTATCGCGTCACCAAAACTGCCAATGGGCAATCTGGGGGTTGGCAATGCCGCTACTATCAGGGCAACCTGGACGATACGAGCTATGATCTGGGCACCTATGATTATGCCGATGCTGAAATCATGGCGGTGATCGGATCGAAAGTGCCTTTTGCAGGGATCGAAAACATCCATGACACCATGGATGTGCAGCCGCATTATGCGAACCCGCGCTATACTCCGGGCCTGACAAAGAAATATTAGGCGGCACAACAGAGCATGTGGCATTGATCCAGACTGTCTGGGCAAGATTGTCTCGGCCAGCGCGGCTGGACCGGTGCCGATATCCGAGGGGCTTCAGAACCATGAGAGACTGTTTCGAAGGCGCCCTGCTCGTTTCGGATGAATTCAGCCTGCCGGAAATCTGGCTTGGCCTTCATCGTTCCGCGGTCGAGTGGGCGCGGCTTGAAAAGGCCGCTGAAGGTGCCGATTTGCAGGAGCGGTTGACCCGATCCGACCGGAACATGCTGAACCTTCTGGCAGATGTGCCGGCACAGCGCTGGCGCGCATTGTGTCAGGCCGCAGGGCAGACATCGACCGGTGCGGTTGCAGAGGCATGGTGCCGGGATGCCGATCTGCATTCTGTCGCGGACAGTTGGGCCATGATGTCGGAGGGCTCGCAGAATGCGCTGCACTTGTCGCTGCGCCTTTTGCCAGCCGACAGGCTGCCCGAGTTTGACAGGCTGTCGAATGCAATCGCTTGGTCTGGCGGGCGCCTTGGGTCCATCGCCTTTTGCATACACGCAAATCCGGGGATGCAGATCGACATCGGTGAAGCCCATCTCGAGACGGCTCCGGCGCTCATCAAGGCGCTCTTGAGGGCGCGTTTCAAAGCCTGATCCCGATTGCAGCACGGGCGGGCAGCCTCTGACGCGCTGTAATGCGCCGGAAATGGTCCAGCCGCGCAGATCGGTTTTGCGCGGCTGGCGGGGATCACATGCCCAGAAGTCTTGGCAGGGCCAAGGTGATCTCGGGTATGTATGTGATCATCATCAGGAAGGTCAGCATGGTCAGCAACCAGGGCCATGTCGCCCGTGTCACCTCGGTCAGCCCCAGGCGTGACAGCGAGGAGGCGACATAGAGGTTGAGGCCCACCGGCGGCGTGCAGAGGCCGATTTCCATATTGACCACCAGCATGATGCCGAAATGCACCGGATCAATGCCAAGCGCCATCGCCACCGGATAGAGGATCGGTGCCATGATCAGCACGATGGCCGAAGGCTCCATCACCATGCCGATCAACAGGAGCATGACGTTGACAATCAACAGGAAGCCGATCTTGCCCAGACCCAGGTCGACGATCCAGGCCGAAAGCGCCTGCGGGATCTGTTCGGAGGTCAGGATGAAGGCGAACATCACGGCATTGGTGATGATATAGAGCAGCATCGCCGACATCGCCGCCGAGTTCAGCAGCACGCGGGGCACATCGGACAGTTTGATGTCTTTATAGACCCAGACCGCCACGACAAAGGCATAGACGGCAGAGACGGCCGCGGCCTCGGTCGGGGTGAAGATGCCCCCATAGATGCCGCCCATGATGATGACGATCAGCATCAGGCCCCAGACGCTTTCGCGGAAGGCGGTCCAGCGCTGCGCCATGGTGGCACGGGGCAGGCGGGGATAGTTGAACTTCCACGCGCGGAAAGTGGTGGTGCCCGCCAGCATCATCGCCAGCATCAGCCCCGGAATGACGCCCGCGATGAACAGATCGCCGATGGAGGCGGACATGACCTGCTCGCCATTCGGACCTTTCACCACCATGCCGCTGGTGGCCACCGCATACATCACCATGACGATCGAGGGCGGAATGAGGATGCCCAGACCACCGGCGCTGGTGATAGTGCCGACGCCGAATTGTGCGGGATAGCCCTGTCTCAACATGGCGGGCAGCATGATGGAGCCGACCGCCATCACCGTGGCCGGGCTGGAGCCCGAGATCGCGGCGAACAGCGCGCAAGACAGCACCGAGGCCAGACCCAGACCGCCATACCAATGCCCCACCATGGAGGAGGCAAAGCGAATCATCCGTCGCGCCACCCCGCCATGGGTCAGGAAATTGCCCGCCAGAATGAAGAACGGGATCGCCATGATCTCGAACTTCTCGATCCCGGTGAACAGTTTCAGCGCGATGGCATCCATCGGCACATCGGACAAGGTGAACAGGAAGGCAAAAACGGTCAGGCCCAGGGCGATGGAGACTGGCATGCCCGTCAGCAACAGCACCGCAAGGATCATGAAAATCAGAAGCGCGGTCATGCGTGGCCTCCCTTGGCAAGATCTTCGGCCTCGTCATCCAGCCCATCGACAGCACTATGGTCGTGATGCGCAACTTCGCCGGTTTTCAGGTAGTGCAGCAGCGCCTGAACGAAGCGGAAGCACATCAGCGCCGACCCTAGCGGCACGGCCAGATACACAATCCACATTGGCATCTCGAGATCGGGCGAGATTTGCCCGCCCGCCTTCACATGCCAGACGAAATCAGCCCCGATCCAGGTGAGGATCGCCGTAAAGATGACCCCGCCCGACATGGCGATGACCGTGACAGTGCGACGCGCAGCCCCATCCAGCCGCTCGGCCAGAATGTCAACGCCGACATGGATGCCGGTGCGCACACCATAGGCCGCGCCAAATTTCGCCATCCAGACAAAGAGATAGATACAGGCCTCTTGCGCCCAGGTCATCTTCAGCCCGTTGACGGACTTGAAGAGCGATTTGGCAAAGGCTCCCAGCCCCTCCATTTCATGGGCGCGGGCGTAGCCCACAAGATCGGCGGCAAAGCCGATGGCAAAGCGGTGAGTGACCGAGAGGAAAATGAGAATGGTCGCCGCCGCAATCAGCGTGGCGATCAAGACTTCCTCAAACCGGTCGAGCAGGCGCAACATGGCACACCTCGCAGGGTTTGATATTTCGGGGAAAGGGGGGGCGGCCCGTTGCAGACCGCCCCTTCGGGGTTACTGACCCAGTGCGCCCTTGACGGCAGCGATGGTCTCGGCGCCGATGCGATCGGCCATTTCTTCATGCACCGGGGCCAGTGCTTCGGCCCAGGCGCTGCGCTCTTCTTCGGTCAGGGTGTAGAACTCGGTCGTGCCCGCAGCCTGCATCGCGGCCAAGGCCTGATCGTTGTCATCCTTGGCGATCGAGTTGGCATAGTCGGTCGCTTCCAGCATCGCCTTGTCGAGGCCGGCCCGCACATCTTCGGGCAGACCGTCCCAGAACTGCTTGTTCACGATCACTGCATAGCCCAGATAGCCATGGTTCGAGATGGTGGCGTGCTTTTGCACTTCGTTCATCTTCTGGGTGAACATGTTCGAGGGCGGGTTTTCCGTGCCATCGACAACACCGGTTTGCAGCGCCTGATAGACCTCGGAGAAGGCCATGACCTGCGGCACGGCACCGAGCGTGTTCATATAGGCCTCGATCACTTTCGAGGACTGGATGCGCATTTTCAGGCCAAGGAAGTCATCGGAAAGTGTTCATATAGGCCTCGATCACTTTCGAGGACTGGATGCGCATTTTCAGGCCAAGGAAGTCATCGGGCGTCTTCAGCGGGCTATTGGCGGACATGATCTTGAAGCCATTGTCCCAATAGGCCAGCCCGGTGATGCCCTTGTCCTCCAGCTTGCCCAGCAGCATCTTGCCCACGTCGCCCTGGGTCACTTTGCGCAGGGCATCATAATCGGTGAAGATGAAGGGCAGGTCGAAAACCTCGAAATCCTGCACGCCAAGCGGACCGAACTTGGCCAGCGACGGGGCCAGCATCTGAACAGCGCCCAGTTGCAGCGCCTCCATCTCTTCCTTGTCCTTGTAAAGCTGGCTGTTGGGGTAAACCTCAACGTCCACCGCGCCATTGGTATAGGCTTCGGCCAGTTCCTCGAACTTGGCCGCCGCCTTGCCCTTGGGCGTGTCAGGGGCAACGACATGGCTGAATTTGATGATGATCTTTTCCTGCGCGGTGGCAGCACCGGCAAAGGAAAGCGCAAGGGCGGTGGCACCGGCCAATGCGGCAAGGCTGCGACGGGTCAACATGGTTTTCTCCTCCACAACTCCGCCCTCCTCGGCGGATTGCTCAAAGACATGCCGCAATTCGGCCGCCTCGCGCTATTGTGGCTTTCCGCAATAGA
>CALKAA010000143.1 GCA_937983495.1 uncultured Gemmobacter sp.
CCATGCGCTCGCCCGGCTCGGCCACGCGGTCGATCTGGCGTGCCTGCGCTGTGCCTGCGCGCCCGTTCAAAACCTCCATCCCGCCAAGGTTCAGCGGCAGCAGCACCGAAACAGCCATCACAAGGATGAAAAATCCGCCCATCCAGGCCACCAGCCCACGCCACAGGTGCAAGCTGCCCGGCAACCGCTCCGGCACATCATAGAGTGTGGCCCCGGTGGTGGTGAAACTGGACAACATCTCGAACCAGGCATTGACGAAATGCGTATCCGGCAGCGCCTCGGCAAAGGGCCAGGCCATCAGCGGCGGCAGCACCAGATAGGCCCCCAGCAAAGCGCGCAGATGCCCCCGCCGTGCCTCTCTCTCCGGGGTTTTCTGCCATGTTGCCAGCCCGATCATGACAGTCAGCACACCCAGCAGCAAGGCACCATAGAAGAAAGGTCGCCCCGCATCATGCTCTGCGCTCAGAAACCCGTGCAGCGCCGGAACCAGCATCGCCGCCGCCGTTGCGGCCATCAGCCAGACCAGCAGAGGCAGCCCCATCAGGGCATCGCGGGCAGGCAAGGCGACCGCCCCCCGGGCCATCAGAAGAAATCAACCGAAACTTGCAGCAGCCGCTCGACCTCGGGCACATCCTTGGCCATGGCGAACAGCGCGATCACATCGCCCTCGTCGATCCGGGTATCTCCCTGTGGCTTGATCACCCGTTCGCCCTTCAACACGGCACCGACCAGCACCCCTTCGGGAAAGCCGATGTCGCGGATCAGCCGCCCCGCCAGCGGCGAGGTGCCCAGAACCTGCGCCTCTATCATCTCGGCCTCGGCATCGCCCAGGCTGTAGATCGCCCGCACCCGGCCATGGCGCACATGCCGCAGGATCGAGCTGACCGTGGTGGCACGCGGGTTGATATGGGCGTCAATCCCCAGCTCGGGCAGCAAGGGCACCATGCCGGGATCATTCACCAGCGCAATCGCCATGGGGCAACCCGCCGCCTTGGCGCGCACGGCCACCAGCATATTGGTCTTGTCATCATCGGTGACGGCCAGCACCGCATCGGCCCGGTCGATATTGGCTTCCATCAGCAGATCGAGGTCGAGGCCATCGCCGTTCAGCACAATGGTCCGGGTCAGCCCGTCGGCGGCATATTCGGCCCGTGCCCGGTCCATCTCGATGACCTTGACGCGCACCCGGTCGCTTTGCACCTCCAGCGCCTGCGCCACCGCAAGCCCCACATTGCCACCGCCGACAATGACAACACGTTCCTGCTTTTTTATCGCCTTTCCAAAGACTTCCAGCGTTCTGTTCACATCGCCGGAATGCGCAAAGACATAGACCTGATCGCCTTCGAAAAGCTGATCCTCAGGGTCCGGCGCATAAAGCCGACCGGCTCGACGCACCCCCACCACCACGGCGGACAGCGTCGAGAACAGCTCGGTCAATTGCCGCAAAGGCGTGTTCAGCACCGGGCAATCGGCATCCAGCACAATGCCCAGAAGCTGCGCCCGCCCATCGAGGAACAAGCCACTGTCAAAGGTCGAGGGGGCCGCCAGCCGCTGCAAGGCCGCCCGCGCCACCTCGCGCTCGGGGCTGATCACCACATCAATCGGCAGATGATCGCGGCGATACAGATCGCCATAGGCCGGAATCAGATAGTTCTGCGCCCGCAGCCGCGCGATCTTGCGGGTGATGCCAAAGACCGAATGCGCCACCTGACAGGTGACCATGTTCACCTCGTCGGAATAGGTGGCGGCGATGATCATGTCGGCATCGCGTGCGCCGGCCTTTTCCAGCACATCGGGGTAAGACGCAAAGCCCGTCACCCCCCGCACATCCAGCGTCTCGGTGGCGCGGCGAACCAGATCGGGGTTGCTGTCGACCACCGTCACATCATTGCGCTCGCCCGAGAGGTGGCGCGCAATCTGCCACCCCACCTGGCCAGCTCCACAGATGATCACCTTCATACCCTAAGCCCCTGTCTGCTTGCCTTCAGGGATGGCACGAGGGGCGCAGCGGGTCAAGCTGACCGATTTTTCGCAGAAAAATCGCAAGATCCGAGTTTTCGACGAAAACTCGCTCTCACGCCAGATGCGGGCCAAGCGCCTCCAGCATCAGCGCCGCAATGGTCATATGTCGTCCGTCAACCGCGTTGAAATGCCGTTGCAGATAGCGGCCATGCGCATTGGGGTGGGGAAAGCTGACAAGGCTTTGCCCGCCCGGGATCGCCGCCCGCGCGCCTGCTGCGGCGCGTTGGCCGAAGGTCACCCAAAGCAAAGGAGAAACCGCCGCGATCTCGGCACGAAACACTGCCCTTTCCTGCGCCTGTAAAAGGGCGGATTTCGTCAGGCCCGGAACATAGATCTTTTCAAGGTCGGTCAGATAGACCCCATGCCCCCTTTGCAAAATCCCCTCGATCACCGTCCAGACCATACGCCCGAACCGCCTTTGCCGATTCCGCGGATCGCTCAGGCCCCAAGGGTTGCAGCAGGTCAGGCAGGATGGCCATTTGTTCTCCTTGCTATCTCGCCGCAGCGGGTCTTGCCCCAGAATGCCGATACATTGGCCGCTCCAGCCCTGTTGCGGCAGGAACAGGCTTGGCAGATCAAAGCCCGAAAGCTTTTCCGTGACCGCCTCGGCTTGATCAAACCCCGTCAGCGAGGCCGGGATCGGCACGATGGTCTGAGGCGGCTCGAAATGCTCGCCCTCGAATTCGCGCCGATACACCTCACCCATCGCGCAAAGAAACTCTGTTGCGATGAAGCCCTGATGGCTGGCCTTGATGAAAGGTTGCCAAACCTCTGGCGGGTTCATCACGGCCAAGGGGGTCACACTCACTCTTCGTCCTCCTCCTCCTCGCCGCGGCCCTTGGCTCCGGTCACCACGCCCAGCGATTTCAGCTTGCGATGCAGCGCGCTGCGTTCCATGCCGACAAAGGCCGCCGTGCGGCTGATATTGCCGCCAAAGCGGTTGATCTGGGTCAGCAGATATTCCTTCTCGAACAGCTCGCGCGCCTCGCGCAGCGGCAGGGTGGCCAGGGTGCCGCTGATCACCAGCCGGCCCTCATCGCCCGTCGGCGCTTCCTGCCCCGGCAGCTCGCGTGCCTCGATCGGGCCAGTGCCATCGCCCAGGATCAACACCCGCTCGATCACATTGCGCAATTGCCGCACATTGCCCGGCCAGCGCATCGTTTGCAGCATGGCCTCGGCATCCTGCGACAGGCTGCGCAGCGGCAGGCCCTGGCTGCGGTGGAACACTTCGATGAAATGGCGGGTCAGTTCGGGAATGTCCTCGCGCCGTTCCTCCAGGCTTGGCACGGCGATCGGCACCACGTTCAGCCGGTCATACAGCTCCTGCCGGAAGCGCCCCGCCGCGATTTCGGCCCGCAAGTCGCGGGTGGTCGAGCTGATGACCCGCAGGTCCACCCGCACCTTGTCTTGCCCGCCCGCGCGGGTGAATTGCTGCTCCACCAGCACGCGCAGGATTTTCGATTGCGTGCCCAGCGGCATATCCGCCACCTCGTCGAAATAGACGATGCCGCCATGGGCCTGTTCCAGCAAGCCCGGCTCCACCCCGCGCTCGGGCGTTTCGCGGCCAAACAGCACTTCCTCCATCCGCTCCGGCTCGATGGTCGCCGAAGAGACGGTGACGAAAGGTGCCCCCGCCCGGTTGGAATGGGCATGAATATAGCGCGCGGCCATTTCCTTGCCCGATCCCGCCGGCCCGGTCAGCATCACCCGGCCATTGGATTTGGTCACCTTGTCCAATTGCCCGCGCAAGCCGCGGAAGGCAATCGACGCGCCCAGCATTTCCGAGGCCGTCACATCGCGGCGGCGTAGCTCGCTGTTCTCGCGCCGCAGCCGCGCCGTCTCCATCGCGCGGCTGACCACCACCATCAACTGATCAATGTTGAAGGGCTTTTCGATGAAATCGTAAGCCCCCTGCTTGATCGCCGCGACCGCGATTTCGATATTGCCATGCCCCGAGATGATCACCACCGGCACATCCGGGTTATCGCGCTTCACGGTTTTCAGAATGTCGATCCCGTCCATCCGGCTGTCCTTCAGCCAGATGTCGAGGATCATCAGCGAAGGCGCCTCGGCATTGATCGCCGCCATGCAGTCATCGGCATTGGCGGCCAGCCGCACCGAGAAGCCCTCATCCTTCAGAATATCGCCGATCAATTCGCGAATATCGCGCTCGTCATCCACGATCAGAATGCTCATGCGTCTCCCTGGCCTCCCATGGCTGTCTGCCTGTTGCGGGGGCGGGCGGGCGTTACATCGCGCGGCAGGCGGATCTCGGCCTGCGCCCCGGCATGGGCATTTTCATTGAATGGCGGCGCGTCGGTCAGCGCCAGCGTGCCGCCATGTTCTTCGATGATCTTCTTGACGATGGGCAGGCCAAGGCCAGTGCCCTTTTCGCGGGTCGTGACGTAGGGCTCGAACAGGCGCGAGCGGTCGGGCGGCAGGCCACAGCCATTATCGGCAATGGTGATCAGCACCTCCTCCGCGCTCAGGTGCAGCGCCACGCGGATTTCCGGGGCAAAGCCCTCTGGCGCGCCCTTCTCCTGCAAGCCCTCAATCGCCTCGCCCGCATTCTTGATCAGATTGGTCAGCGCTTGCCCGATCATGGTTGCATCCAGATCCATCGCCACCCCGCCTTCGGGCAGATCGGCGCGGATCTGCACCCCCGGCTGGCCGGATTGTTGCAACAGCACGGCCTCGCGCACCAGCTTCACCAGATCGGTCTCGCGCCGATCCGGTTCCGGCATCCGCGCGAATTTGGAGAATTCGTCCACGATCCGGCGCAGGTCATTGGTCTGGCGCACGATCACATCGGCCAGCGCGTCCAATTCCTGCGGCTCGGCCACTTCGCGGCGGAACTTGCGCTTGATGCGTTCGGCGGAAAGCTGAATGGGGGTCAGCGGGTTCTTGATCTCATGCGCGATGCGGCGTGCCACATCGCCCCAGGCCGCCAGGCGTTGGGCGCTGACCAGCTCGGTCACATCGTCAAAGGCCACCACATAGCCTTCCAGCCGCCCGCTTTCGCTGCGCCGCCCCGACATGCGCACCAGAAGGCTCTCCATCCGGCCCTGCCGCACCAGCCGCACTTCCTCCTGCACCGCCGCGCCGCCGCCCTCGCGCAAGCGCTCGAACAGCGGGCCAAACTCGGGCACAGCCACCGCCAGTGCCACATCGGTCTTGCCCTCGTCATAATCCAGCAGGCGCTGCGCCGCGCGGTTCACGAAATCCACGTCACCCTCGGCATCCAGCCCGATCACCCCGGCGGTGACCGAGGACAGCACGCTGTCAAACAGCCGCCTCCGGCGTTCCTCCTGCCGGTTGGTCTCCATCAGCGCGTTGCGCTGGCCTTTCAACTGATGGGTCATCTGGTTGAACATGCGGCCCAGCAGGGCAATCTCGTCATCGCCCTCCTCCTCGATCACGCGGGTATCCAGATGGCCCTCGCCCACGCGCTCGGCTGCCGCCGCCAGCCGCCCCACCGGACGGCTCAGACGCTCGGCAAACCACAGGCCCAGCCAGATCGAGGCCAGAATCAGGATCATGGCAAAGCCCAGATACAGCAGCCCCACCCCCAGCAGCACCTGATCGCGGGCTTCCTCCACCTGGTTATACAGCCGCACTTGCTCCTTGGTCTGATCCAGGAGGCTCAGCAATTCGCCATTCACCTGCCGCGAGATATACAGATAGCGATCCGCAAAGGCCTCCAGATAGAGCAGCGCGCGGAACTCGTTATTCGCCCAATCCTGGATCACCACCACTTCGCCCGCCTTGGCGCGCAGCAGTTGTTCCGCCGTGGGCTGTTCAAAATCAAACAGATAGCTGTTATCCCCGCGCGACCGCAGCGCTCCGGTGCCATCAATCAGATAGGCTTCACGCAGGCCCCGCTGCACGGTTTTCTGGGCCTCGGTCAGCAGCACCCGCAAGCGGCCATCTTCCAGAAAGAAGGTCGATTGCTTGGCGATGTTGAAATAGCCCGCCAAGGTCTGCGCATCGCTCACCAGATCCTCGCGGGTTTCGCGCTCATAGGCCTCTGCCGCCGCCAGCGAGGCCCCGACCGCGCGCTGCACCCGGTCTGAAAACCAGCCCTCAAGGCCCACATTCACCGTCAGCACGGCAAAAACCGCCACCAATACCGTGGGCAGAAACGCCACCAGCGCGAACACCCCGGTCAGCCGCAAATGCAGCCGCGAGCCCGCCGAGCGGCGGCGGCGATCCACCACCATGCGCACGACGCGGGCCAGAACCAGCGCGGCAATCAGCAGGATATAGATGAAATCCACCAGCAGAATCAGCCGCAGCCCGGCCCCGCCTGCCGTATCGTTCAAGGGGCCCAGAACCAGCAGCGTGGCCACCACCAGCGCGGGCCCAAGCGCCACCAGCCCGAAGGTCGAGAAGGTCTGCACACGCCTTTGCCGCCGCAATCGCGACAGCTTCACCAGCCATGCGCCTCCCGCACTCGCCGCCCGCACCTTCAAGCCCCTCACACATACCCAAGGGGTCTTGCTGTGCCCCCGCTGCCATAGCGGCATGAGATTCGGGCCATGGCCAGAATGTCACGCGCTCTGTTGCGGTTTTACATCAGCTTGCGGCGGCGTGTCACGCGAATATCCAGCTCGGTGATCTTCTTGCGCAAGGTATTGCGGTTGATCCCCAACAAATCGGCACATTTTGCCTGATTGCCGCCCGTCGCATCCAGCGCGATTTCGATCAGCGGCGCCTCGACTTCGCGCAAAATCCGGTTGTAAACGCCCGCTGGCGGCAATTGCCCGCCATGCAGGTCGAAATAACGCTTCAAATGCCGCATGACCGAGGCCGACAGCTTGTCGCCCTCGCCCACGCCCTTCATCGGTTCGGGCAGCGGCTGGCTGCCCAGCACCGCCTCCACCTCGCCCCGCGCGATCTCGGGTTCCGACGAGGTGACCATCAGCCGTTTCAGCGTGTTTTCCAACTGCCGCACATTGCCCGGCCAACTATAGGCCCGCACCAACTCGCGCGCCTCACCCGACAGGCGGCGAATGGTGCCGAAATCACGTTCGCCCTTGGCCAGGAAATGCTCGGCCAGCAGCGGGATGTCATCGACCCGCTCGCGCAAGCTCGGCACATGCAGCGTCACGCCCCCCAAACGGTAGAACAGATCCTGCCGGAATTTGCCCGCCTCCATCCGCCCCGCCAGATCGCTCTGGCTGGTGGCCATGATGCGCGGCGCATTGTCGTCCAGCATATCCAGCATCCGCACGATGCGCGCCTGCGCCTCGTCCTCCAGATCGGCCACCTCGTCAAACACCAGGCTGCCACCGCGCGCCCGCGCCAGCAATTGCGACGGGCCGTCCATCGAGGTGAGGTCCGCCGCCTGCGCCACCACGAAAGGCATGGTGCGCCGATCCGAGAAATCATGGATCGCCCGCGCGATCAGCGATTTGCCGGTGCCGCTTTCGCCGGTGATCAGCACCGGCAGATCGGTGTTCATCCCCCGCGCCACCAGCCGATAGAGCGCCTGCATCGCCGGCGTCCGCCCCACCAGCGGCAGATCGTCGCCGCCCTCGCGCGGGGCTGGCACCGGTTTCGGCGCGCGGCGCTTCACATCCAGCGCCCGGGCCGAACGCTTCATCAGATCCGGCAGGTCAAAGGGTTTCGGCAGATAATCAAAGGCCTCGGCCTCTGCCGCCTGAATGGCGGTCATGATGGTGTTCTGCGCCGAGATCACGATGACTGGCAGGCCTGGCCGCATCTTGGTGATCCGCGGCAGCGCCTCCAGCCCATTGCCATCGGGCATCACCACATCCGAGATCACCAGATCGCCCTTGCCCTCCTCGACCCACCGCATCAGCGTGACCAGAGAGGAGGTGGCATGCACCTTGCAGCCCGCCCGCGTCAGCGCCTGGGTCAGCACCGTGCGGATCGTGCGGTCATCATCGGCAACCAGAACCGTGCCATCCATCACTCAGCTTCCTTCTTCTGCAACTCTTTCGGCAGAACCGGCAGCGAGACGCGGAACACCGTCCGCCCCGGCACGCTGTCAAACGAAATCCAGCCGTCATGTTCGGTGATGATCTTCGACACCAGCGCAAGGCCCAGACCGGTGCCGTTTTCCTTGCCCGAGACGAAGGGCTCGAAAATCTCGTCGGCAATGCCGGGCGGCAGGCCGGGGCCGTCGTCGATGATCTCGATCTGCAAGGGCAACGCCTTGCCGGTGCCATCCTTGCGCCGCAGACGCAGCGACAGGTCATAGCGGGTGCGCAGCGTGATCGTGCCGGGCCTGCCCCCCGCCGCCTCTGCCGCGTTCTTGATCAGGTTCAAGAACACCTGCATCAACTGATCCGGGTCGGCATGGGTCGGCGGCAAGGAGGGGTCATATTCCTCCACGATCCGCATATTGGCGGCAAAGCCCACCACGGCGGATTTGCGCGCCCGGTCCAGCGCATCGTGGATGTTCACCGCGCGCCGCTCCGGCGGGCGCAGATTGCCAAATTGCTCCACCTGCTCCAGCAGCTTCACGATGCGGCGGGTTTCTTCCACGATCAGGTCTGTCATCTCCTGATCCTCGGGCGAAAGGCCCATCGACAAAAGCTGCGCCGCGCCCGAGATGCCTGCGAGGGGGTTCTTGATCTCATGCGCCAGCATTTCCGCCATGCCGATCGCCGATTTCGCCGCCGTCTTGGCCGCCCCGGCCCGGCCCAGCCGGTCGGCAATCTCGCGGGGGGAAATCAGCAGCATCAGCACGCCCGGATTATCCGCCATTGGCGCCACCTGCACCGTGCATTGCACCGGCGGTTTCTCACCGCTGGTCACATCGACATCATTGATGAACAGCGCCGATTGGTTCGCCCGCGCCCGCGCACAGGCCTCATCCATCTCGGCGTCGATATGCACCCGGTCAAACACCGGCTGCCCTTTCAGATTGCGAGACGAGGCATTGAGGAACAGCTCCGCCGCCGGGTTGGTCTCCAGGATCAGCCCGCCCTCATCCACCAGCAGCGCCGGAATGGGCAGCGAGGCCCAGATCACACCCGGCACCGGATAGGGTTGACGATAGCCCTTCATGCTGCCTCCTGCCCCTGATGCGCAAAGGCCGCACGGATCAGCGCGATCACCCGCTGCGGATCGGCGCAGGTCATCACCTCGCCCCGCGCCGCCTCCAGCCCCGCCATTTCCAGATACCAGCCCAAATGTTTGCGGGCGATCTTGATACCCAGATCGTGGCCGTAAAACGCCAGCATCGCCTCGTAATGGCCCACCACCAGATCGGCCAAGGCATCCCCCTGCGGGATCACCGGCGCCGGGCGGCCATAAAGCGCATGGGCCACTTGTGCCAAGAGCCAGGGCCGCCCCTGCGCGCCCCGGCCGATCATCACCCCATCCGCCCCCGACAGCCGCAGCGCGGTTTCCGCCGTCTCTGCGTCCACAATATCCCCGTTCGCAATCAACGGGATAGACAGCGCCTGTTTCACCGGCGCAATCGCCGCCCAATCGGCCTGCCCCTTGTAGAACTGACAGCGCGTGCGGCCATGGATCGTCACCATCCGCACGCCCGCGCCTTCGGCCCGCCTGGCCAGCTCTGCTGCGTTATGGCTGGCATCATCCCAACCCAGCCGGGTTTTCAGCGTGACCGGCACCTGCACCGCACCCACCACCGCCTCGATCAGTTTCAAGGCGTGATCCAGATCACGCATCAAGGCCGAGCCGGAATAGCCATTGGTCACCTTCTTGGCCGGGCAACCCATATTGATGTCGATCACCTTGGCACCTTGCCCCGCCACATATTTCGCGGCCTCGGCCATCCAATAGGGTTCGCGCCCTGCCAGTTGCACGCTTGTCGCCGCTTCCTCGAACCCCAGCTCCGCCCGCGCCCGCGCCAGGGGGCGCGCCTGCACCACCTCCTGACTGGCCACCATCTCGCTCACCACCAGCCCGGCCCCGAACGAGGCCACCAGCCGCCGAAACGGCAAATCGGTGATCCCGGCCAAGGGTGCCAGGGCCACCGGCGGCGACAGCGACAGATCAGCGAGACAAATTTCAGCGGCACGAGGCGACACGAGGGGTTTCCTTGTCTATCAATTCAGCAGCTAGCCCTGCCATCGGATTGAAACAACGGCAAGACGCTGCAATTTTGGGCGCAAGCATGGATTTGCACAAAAACTAGGCGATTTGCCGGGGGAATGCCACTGCATTGTCACCCGACGAGCCTTGCACTAGGGATAAAGTGACCGATGCACCAGCCGAGAGTCCGATGACCACAGCCGCCATCATTGTCGCCGCCGGGCGCGGCACCCGTGCCGGAGGCGAGATTCCAAAGCAATGGCAAAGCCTTGCCGGGCGTCCCGTGCTGGCGCATACGCTGGCGGCCTTTGCCGGGCATTTCCGCGTGCTGGTGATCCACCCCGACGACCGCGCCCGCGCTGAGGGCCTGCCCGCCGATCTCATCGTGGAGGGTGGGCGGGATCGGGCAAGTTCGGTTCGCAATGCCTTGGAATCCCTTGCAAATCGTAACATCGCCCGCGTGCTGATCCATGACGGCGCACGGCCCTTGGTGGCCCCCGATCTGATCGCAAGGGTGCTGGCGGCGCTGGATCACGGCCCCGCCGCCGCGCCCGCTCTGCCGGTTTCCGATGCGCTCTGGCGCGGGGCGGAGACTGTCACCGCCACCCAGTCGCGCGAGGGGCTCTGGCGCGCACAAACCCCGCAAGGTTTTGATTTCGCGTCGATCCTTGCCGCGCATCGCGCCCATCCCGGTGGGGCTGCCGATGATGTGGAGGTGGCCCGCGCCGCAGGCCTGCCCGTCACCATCGTCACCGGCTCCGAGGACAATCTGAAACTGACCTACCCCGCCGATTTCGCGCGGGCCGAGGCCCTGCTGAAAGGACGCGCCATGGATATTCGCCTTGGCAATGGCTATGATGTGCATGCGTTCACCGATGGAGACCATTGCTGGCTCTGTGGCGTAAAAGTGCCGCATTCCAAGGGCTTGCTGGGACATTCTGATGCAGATGTCGGCATGCACGCCCTGACTGACGCCATCTATGGCGCGCTGGCCGAGGGCGATATCGGCCGCCATTTCCCGCCCAGCGATCCGCAATGGAAGGGGGCGGCTTCCGAGATTTTCCTGCGCCACGCGGTCGAGCTGGCCGCCACACGCGGCTTCCGGATCTCCAATTGCGATGTCACGCTGGTCTGCGAGCGCCCGAAAATCGGCCCCCATGCCGGGGCGATGCAGGCCGCGCTGGCCGCCATCATGGGGCTGGAGCCGGGCAGGATTTCCGTCAAGGCCACCACCTCCGAACGCCTCGGATTCACCGGGCGCGAGGAAGGGATCGCCGCCATTGCAACCGCTTGTCTGGTGACAAAATGATCCATCTTATCAGCACCTTCTGTGGCATAGGTCATCTGCGCCCCGCGCCTGGAACCTGGGGCTCTCTGGCCGCTGTCGCCCTTGCCGTTCTGGCCTATGAAACCGGCCTTGCCCTGCTGGTTCCCCTCGGGGCCGTGCTGGCCACGCTGGCCGGGTTCTGGGCCGTGCCGCGTTACCTCGCCACCTCCGCCAGCAAAGACCCGTCCGAAGTGGTGATTGATGAGGTCGCCGGCCAATGGCTCGCGCTGTCCTTCACCTTCATTCCGCTTTGGCAGCACAATGTGCAGGCCCTGACCTTCGGGGCCTGGCCCGGCTGGGTGGTGCCCTTCCTGCTGTTTCGCCTGTTCGACATCTGGAAGCCCTGGCTTGTGGGCCGGGCCGATCGGCGCGGCGATGCCGCGGGCGTCATGCTGGATGATCTCTGGGCCGGGTTGTTTGCCGGTCTGGGGTCGGTCGTGCTGGCAGCCATCTATCATATCTGGCTGAAGCCGATGATTGGGTGATGGAAATGATTTGTCAGCAAATTCTTGATCTTGCGCGCAAATCCTCAACCAGAATCTCAACTGCCGAAAGCTGCACCGCCGGGATGATCTCGGCGGCGCTCACCGATCTGCCCGGCTCCTCCGAGGTGTTTGACCGCGGCTTTGTCACCTATTCCAACGCCGCCAAGATCGAGATGCTGGGCGTTCTGCCCGCCACGCTCAATGCCCATGGCGCGGTGTCGGAGCAGGTGGCGCGCGAGATGGCGGAAGGCGCGCTGCAACGCTCCGCCGCGCAGATCGCTGTGTCCGTCACCGGCATCGCCGGCCCCGGCGGGTCCGAGTTCAAGCCCGAGGGCCGCGTCTGCTTTGGCCTTGCCCGCGCGGGCCAGCCGATCTTCACCGAAACCGTCGATTTCGGGCCGCTTGGCCGCGCGCAGGTCCGCGCCGCCACCCGCGATCACGCCCTAGGCCTGATCCTGCTTGCCCTCACCGGAGGGCTGATCCCCGATCCGCCCGTCATTTGACAACAGGATCGCCGCAGGCCGGGTGAAGGGAATGGCCCCCAGCACCGCCAGAATGATGACCGTCATCGGCACGGCCAGCACCGCCCCCGGCAAGCCCCACAGCGCATACCAACTGGCCAGCGAGACCAGCACCATCATCGGGCTGAGATTGATGCGCCGCCCCAGCAGATTTGGCTCGATCAGCGACCCGATCACGAATTGCAGCGCCGCCAGAATGGCCCCGGTCATCAACGTGTGCTGAATATTGCCGGTCTGGGCCAATGCCATCAGGGTCGGTCCGATCACGCCCGCCGCAGACCCGAGATAGGGCGTGTAGTTCAGCACCCCGATATAGATCGCCCAGAACCCGGCCAGCTCCACCCCCATGGCCACCAGCGCAAAATAGGACAGCGTGCCCAGAACGATGTTGATGACGGTCTTTACCGCCAGAAACCCGCCGATCCGGCTGTTGATGTCAGATGACAGCGCGATGATCCGTGCGGCCTTGTCACCCTTCGGCCAGGCCAGATGCAGCTTTTTCACAAAGCCACCATATTCGATCATCAGAAAAGCGGTATAAAGCAGGACCACCACGATCAACCCGCCCAGGCTGCCCAGAGCCCCAAGCGCCTGCCGCGCCACCCCTTCCAGATCCAGATTGGCCGTCAGGATCTTGGCCAGCCCGCCGGGGATCACCTGATCAATCTGGAACCGCGCATCCAGATCGGCCACCAGCCGGATGATGTTTTGCGAATATTGCGGGATGCGCTGCACCAGAATTTCGCCATTGGAGCGCAGCGTGTTCACCGTCAGCACGATGGCGATGACAAACAGCCCCAGCACCACCGCATGATGCACAAAGCCGGGCAAGGCGCGCAGGCCCGGCACCCGGCTCATCCAGCTGACCACCGCCCACAGCACAAAGGCCACCACCAGCGCAAAGGCGATGGGGATCAGCACGGTTTGCGCAATGTACAGCGCCAGCACCGTAAGAGCGATCAGCCCGGCTGCGGAAAAAGCGGCGACAATGGCAAGCGGGCGGGTTTCGAGACGACGGGTCATGCTGGCCTTTCAGAGGCAAATGCCGGGGCGGATCGGATCAGGAAACAGGCTGGCCTTCGGGCCCGTAAAGGCTGGCGGCCCGCGCCTCAAAGGCGCGCACCACACGTTGCATCGCCTCGTTGAAGACCATGCCGATGATGCCTTGCAAAATGGCATTGCGAAACTCGAAATCCACAAAGAACTCGACCTCGCAGCCGCCGTCCACATCGCGGAAAGCCCAGGTGCTTTTCAGAAACTTGAACGGCCCGTCAAGATATTCGGTGTCGATCTTCTGCGCCTCGGGCCACAGCGTCACCCGGCTGCCAAAGCGTTCACGGAACACCTTGAAGCTGATCACCAGATCAGCCTCCATCACCTCGCCGCCCGCGATGGGCTTGCGCGAGCGGATGCGTGCCGCCGCCGTCCAGGGCAGGAATTTCGGGTAAGAGGCCACATCGGCCACCAGCGCATACATCTGGTCTGCCCGATACGGCAGAAGGCGTTTTTCGTGATGTCTGGGCATCTTGCTTCCGGCGTGACTTGTGCCTTGGTAATGTGTAAACCGGCGCAGGAAATCAAGAGGCCGCCATGACCCAGACCCCCGCCGAACGCCCTTATGTGATTGATCAGTTCATTTCGGCCAAGGCCATCGCCGCCCGGGTCGAGGCCTTGGGGGCCGAAATCACCGCCCATTACAAGGGCAGCGACCGCCTGGTCGTGGTGGGGTTGTTGCGCGGGTCATTCATGTTCGTGGCCGATCTGATGCGTGAAATCGACCTGCCGGTCGAGGTCGATTTCCTGGAGGCGTCCAGCTATGGCAACGCCACTCACAGCTCCAAGGAAGTGCGTATCCTCAAAGACTTGCGCGGCGAGATCGCCGGGCGCGACGTGCTGGTGGTGGAGGATATCGTCGATAGCGGCTTCACGCTCAGCCATGTGCGCCGCCTGCTCGAAAGCCGCAACCCGGCGCGGCTCGAGGTCTGCGCTTTGCTTGACAAACCCTCGCGCCGTGAGATCGAGGTGCAGGCGACCTGGACCGGCTTCACCATCCCCGATGAATTTGTCGTGGGCTATGGTCTTGATTACGCACAGCGCCACCGCAACCTGCCCTTTATCGGCAAGGTGCGCTTTCCCGAATGATCCTGCCTGACCGGCTTGGCCCCGGCTTGCGGCTGGTGTTTTGCGGCACTGCTGCCGGGGCGGTGTCGGCCCGCAAGGGGTATTACTATGCCGGGCCGGGCAATCTGTTCTGGCCCCTGCTGCATGAAACGGGCCTCACCCCGCGCCGCTTTGCGCCGGCGGAGGATGACCGCCTGCTGGCCCTTGGCATCGGGTTGACCGACCTCGCCAAAACCGCCAGCGGTGCCGATGCCGAGATCCCGGCCGAGGCCTGGGACGCGCCCGCGCTGTTCACCAAGATGAACGCCTGTCAACCTTTGGTGCTGGCCTTCACCAGCCTCACTGCCGCGCGTCTGGCGCTTGGCATCAAGGCGCTGCGCCCCGGCCCGCTGCCCGACGATCCGCGCCTGCCCGGCATCGCGCTTTGGGCCTTGCCAGATCGGAAGAG